>NZ_JAMXXM010000035.1:0-16581 GCF_024129715.1 Acinetobacter lwoffii | reverse complement strand
GATATTATTCATCTAATTAGTCCTAGATTCGATTTAATGAGAATGTCGGGGCAAGTTTTTGTCATTAATGACACGCATATACAAGGTTGCTGGTTCCAGGCATCCGCCTGTAGAAAGTTGGCCTACTAACTTGCGATACATTTCTTGCCATGGTGTTTGAGATGCAGGGTAGTCAGGTTTCCATTGTTGACGGCGGCGTTCTAATTCCTCATCAGAAACAACTACATTTACACAACGTTTATTTAAATCAATTCTTAAACGGTCATTGGTTTTGAGCAATGCAATCCCACCACCAATAGCTGCTTCAGGTGACATATTTAAAATAGAAGGGCTGGCTGATGTTCCACTTTGGCGACCATCACCTAAACAAGGTAAAGAATCGATGCCTTTTTTGATCAGCTCTGTAGGAGGTGCCATGTTTACTACTTCAGCACTACCTGGATAACCGACTGTACCTGCACCACGAATGACTAAAATGCAGTTTTCATCAATATTAAGATCGGGGTCGTTAATACGGGCGTGATAGTCTTCTGGTCCTTCAAAGACAATCGCTCGAGCTTCAAAGCTATTTTCATCCTGCGGATTAGACAAATAGGTTTTCCTGAATGCCTCTCCCACAACAGACATTTTCATAATCGCACTGTCGAAGAAGTTACCACTGAGTACAATAAAGCCGGCACCATGTTTAAGCGGCTCTTGATAGGGATAAATTACATCAGCGTTTGATGTTTTAGACTGCTTGGCAATTTCCCCCATCCTTTTTCCACTAACTGATGCACAATCTTCATTAAGTACGCCTGCTTTTTGTAATTCATACATCACTGCTGGTACACCACCGGCACGGTGAAAACCTTCACCCAGGTATTTTCCAGCAGGCATACAGTTCACAAGAAGTGGAATATTTTCACCTACACGTTGCCAATCATCTAATGTAAGTTCTATTCCCATATGACGTGCTATAGCGATTAAATGCGGAGGACAGTTGCTAGAAGCACCTAAAGCAGAGGCAACAGCAATCGCATTCTCAAAGGATTTTTTGGTCATAATTTTCGAGGGTCTTAAATCCTCAAGGACCATCTCACAGATGCGTTTACCGGTCGCATAAGCCATTTGACCACGCTCACGATAAGGCGCAGGAATACTGGCACACGTCGGTAAAGACATACCTAAAGCTTCAGCTAAGGCATTCATGGAAAGTGCCGTGCCCATGGTATTGCAATGTCCAACTGATGGAGATGCTGAAGTGGTCATTTCCATAAACCCTTCATAATCAATTTCACCAGAAGCCAGTAAATTTCGTGCATGCCAGATCACTGTACCTGATCCGATTAAATCACCTTTATAGTTGCCATCCAGCATAGGTCCACCTGAAAGAACAATAGCCGGTAAATCGGTAGTGGCTGCTGCCATGAGGCAGGCAGGTGTGGTTTTGTCGCAACCAGTGGTCAGGACCACGCCATCAAGCGGGTAGCCATGGAGAATTTCTACTAAACCTAAATAGGCTAAATTGCGGTCAAGCGCGGCAGTAGGGCGGCGTGATTGTTCTGCAATTGGATGAACTGGAAATTCCATAGGAATGCCACCGGCATCACGAATGCCGGCCTTAACGCGTTCTGCTAATTCTTTGTGGTGACGATTACAAGGAGTTAAATCACTGCCTGTCTGGGCAATACCAATAATTGGTCGACCGGACTGAAGCTCATCACGTGTCAAACCATAATTCATATATCGTTCAACATACAAAGCTGTCATATCTGCATGTTTTGGATCATCAAACCATTCCTGGCTACGTAAAAAAATCCGTTTACTTTGATTATTCATTTCCAGATCCTTAACTTTAATATTATGCAAATGAGCAATATGGGAGGCAGTTATTTATTTGAAGGGTAGAACCAAACCTAAAGCTAATCATTTAGGAATACCATTCAACCTAGGGATAATATGTGAAAACTATAGTAATTCACGCTGCTTTAAATTTTGCATCAATGAGTTGATGCCGAAATTCCAAGGTGATGCTCTGTCGCTGGTCGTTACAGTATTGTAAAGAGTGCCTAGTTTAGGAGTATGAATCCGTACGACATCATCAACTTTGTGGGTAAAGCCCGCTCCAGGTTTTTCTCGATCTTGGGTAGGGGCAAATAATGTTCCTAAAAATAGTACAAATCCGTCCGGATACTGATGATTTTCATTTAAAGTCTGTTGAATTAAATCTTCTGGATCACGACTAATTTGAGACATGGAACTCAAACCATTCAAAACAAAATGATCAGTTCCTTCAATTTTGAGTTCTACCTCACATGAGCGGATATCATCCAAACTAAAAGTTTGATCAAATAAGCGGATGAAAGGACCAATTGCGCATGAGGCATTGTTATCCTTAGCTTTGCTCAATAAAAGAGCACTACGTCCCTCGAAATCACGCAGATTGACATCATTACCTAAAGTCGCACCTAAAATTTCACCTTGGCTATTTGCCACTAGAACCACTTCAGGTTCAGGATTATTCCACTCTGATTTTGGATGAATACCAATATTTTGACCTGTTCCTACGGCTGCTAGAACAGGAGCTTTAGTGAATATTTCTGCATCACTGCCAATCCCAACTTCAAGATATTGAGACCACATATTTTGTTCAATTAAGTATTTTTTTAATTCAAGTGCTTTTACAGAGCCAGGCTGAATAGATTTAAGACTGTCTCCAATCACTCCCTGTACGATTTCCCGAATGTGTTGCGCTTTATCCGCATCACCTGCAGCCTGTTCTTCAATTACCCGCTCCAGCATACTTGCAGCAAAAGTTACTCCTGCAGCTTTAATCACTTGCAGATCAATAGGTGCTAAAAAATAAGCTTTACTTAGATCTGGCTCAGGCAAAGTATTTGCAAAAATTTCATCAATATTCCCAATCAATTGACCTTCAATTTTAGAGAGAGCCGAGATCGGGGAATCAGTTTCTAACAGTTCAGAGATCGTATTGAAATGACTAGAAATATCAAAAACCTGATTACCTTTCAAAATCACTGGCGATGGACCAGCAACTTTATGTTTATGCGGTACCCATGCTCGCCCAATTAAGCACCCTTGTGTACCATCCACTGGCAATGAATTAGCTGAATTTAATGTAAATTTCATGTAAAACAACTCTATTTATAATTGAAATCATCATAGAATTCCTTTCTAATAAACACCAATGGTAATAATTTAATAATTAATAACCTGTAGTTATTGGTAAAAGGATTTCTAAATGGCAGACTTAAATTATTCAAGTTTTAATAATTGGTTCAAATATAGGCACTTGGTTTTATTAGAGACTTTGGCAAGAACTAAAAATATGCATTTAGCAGCTGAACAGATGAATTTAAGTCAGCCCGCGATTAGTAAGATGCTGAAAGAAATTGAAAATATGCTGGGTTTTTCTATTTTTGAACGCTTACCGAGAAGTATGCCTGTAACAGCATTGGGGCAGCATGTGATTTGTTATGCACAGCGGGTCCTGAATGATGCCAAACATTTTGTTGAAGATATTGAAATGCTGAGGCTAGGTGGACATGGATTTCTTAAAGTAGGTGGAATTTTTGCTGCAACCGCGTCTGTCATTCCAAATTCTGTGATTGAGATTAAAAAGAAATGGCCATTACTCTCTATTGATGTTGTTGAACAGACCAGTGATCATTTAATGGAAATGCTCAGTGAACATACACTGGATTTAGCGGTGGGTCGATTTACCCAGGCAACACAACAGCAATTTTTTGATTTTAAGCCCTTAGGACCTGAGCCTTTTTGTATTGTGGTTAATCATGAGCATGCCTATGCTCAAAAGAAATTTTGTAAATTGATCGAACTCATGGATTGGCCTTGGGTGGTTTACCCTAAAGGAACACCTATTCGTGAACGTATGGAAGCGGCGTTTATGCGCGCAAATGTTAAAGTCCCTTTGAATACGGTCAATACCATGTCCATGCAAACTTTCCTACAGATTATACAAACTGCTCCCATGGTCGCTATGCTGCCTGAAGCAATGGTCGCTCAACAGGTGAAAGACGGGAAACTTTGCATTATAGAAACCGAGTTGATTTTAGATGCCCAGGATTACGGCATTTTGACGAGGAAAAACGAACCAGTTTCAGAAATTGCACAAACCTTTATAGAAATTTTATTAAGAAATGCTAAGCAGAATTAGCTATAAATATCACTTGGCTAATTAAATCAGCCAAGTGATTAAATGGCATTTAACCTTTGAAATATGTTTCGGCGACACCTTGGATCCCTAATCCATAAATGGCAAATACACTACCACGCAACTGATTGTCTCCAGGAAAACGTGGTAGCGGAGGTTGAGACATAGAGGTAACAAAGAGCACATCTAAATCTTTACCCCCAAACGCCAGACTGGTTACTTTTTTAACCGGCATTTCAATGATTCGATCTATGCTGCCATCAGGCGCATAACGTACCAATTTCCCTGAATATACTTTCGCACTCCAGACATAACCTTCACTATCTACAGTTGATCCGTCTGCTGAGCCGCCATCTTGCGTATCGATTTTGCAAAAAACCTGTTTATTCGTTAAACCGGTATCTGCACTGTCATAATCGTATGACCAGATTTCACCTTGCCAGGTATCTGTAAAGTAGAACTTATCACCTTTTGGATTCCAACATATCCCATTTGAAGTATTGATATTTTCTTCTAGTTTCTGAACCGTCATATCTGTATTTAAACGATATAAAGAGGCGGTTTTATCTTCTTCCATACGGTTCATCGATCCAAAAACAAAACGACCTTGTCTGTCTACACCTCCATCGTTCAGACGGTTAAAAGGCATATCTGGTTCAGGGTGATCAATAAATTCTAAATCGCCAGTATCAAAATCTAGGCTATGCAGCCCATTTTCTAATGCAACAATTGCTCCATTATGGTTTTCACGTAATGCGTAAGATCCGATCTTTTGAAGGGTTTCCCAAGCTTTCAGGTCTTTACCTTGCTCATCACAGGAAAACAAGCGACCGTCAAATATATCTACCCAAAATAATCGTTGACGAACAGGATCCCATGTCGGTACTTCACCTAAACGTGTCTTAACATCAACAAATACTTTAATTTCCATTTACATTATCCTGAAAGATTATCTCAATTTGATAGGCATTCAATTTATTGAAAAATCATATACTTTCTAAGTAAATTATAATTTAGTTTAAAAAATTACTAATGATTAAATATCAATCTTTGATAAACAGAAGTTATTAAACCTAAAGTAGCGATATTCTGAAATAAAAAATAATAAGAATTAGGTATATAAGTCTTTCAATATAAATTTATATTGAATTACGCATTCATATTGATATTAAAAAGTTATCGATATTGAGGAATAATTCATTGGTAATTATTAATCATCCTCCTTAATTTGAGTCATCTACGATGTAAATCGTCTGATTCTTAAATTAGGGAAGGATTACCTATGAATATACTTATTACTGGTGGAACTGGTTTTATAGGCAAACAGATAGCTAGAAAAATCTTGGAATTAGGGACTATCACACTAGATGGACAAGCTGCTCAATCCGTAGAAAAAATCATATTATTCGATGCTTTTGCAGGAGAGGACATTCCTGAAGATCCAAAAATTCAGGTTGTGATCGGTGATATTACTGATAAAGAACAAGTATTAGAAATTACTAAAAATGTAGATGTCATTTGGCATTTAGCTGCTGTGGTAAGTTCAGCCGCGGAAGCTGATTTTGACCTAGGTATGGAAGTCAATTTGTATGGTTTGTTGACCTTACTTGAATCGGTAAGACAGCACGGGATCAAACCCCGATTTATTTTTGCCAGCGGTTGCGCTGTATTTGGAGGTGCTCTACCAGAAGTAGTTACAGATGACACTGTCGTCACACCTAAATCGTCCTACGGCATGCAAAAAGCAGTAGGTGAATTACTTGTTTCAGATTACTCACGTAAAGGCTTCATTGATGGGCGAGTATTACGTTTACCTACAATTGTTGTTCGTCCCGGTAAGCCCAATAAAGCTGCTTCAACATTTTTTAGTTCAATCATTCGTGAACCGCTCAAAGGTGAGCCCGCGGTTTGTCCTGTCCAGGCTGATACGCCAGTATTTATCACCTCTCCACGTCGCTGTATCGACTCAATGATTCATGCAGCGGTTATTTCTCCGGATCAGTTATCCGATCAGCGCATTATTCCATTACCTGGTTTAACGGTGACCGTTCAGCAAATGCTGAAAGCCCTAGAAAAAATTGCAGGAAAATCTGCGGTAGATCTCGTCCAGTGGCAAGAAGATAAAACGATTCAACGTATTGTGAAAAGTTGGCCAGTGCGAGTTAAAGCTGAATATGCTGAATCACTCGGTTTCAAAGCGGATAAGAATTTTGAAAGCATCATCCGGGCGCATATTGAAGATACCCAGGAATTAATAGCTGAGATAGCTAATTAAAGTGAGACAGTATTATGGAAGATATTCAAGCTAAATCTGCTTTAGAAGAGCAAACCATTCAACGTATTTCAAAAAGAATTATTCCTTTTCTTATTATTCTGTTTGTAATGGCATTTTTAGACAGAACAAATATCGGCTTTGCCGCCTTGCATATGAATGATGCAATTGGCATTACTCAAACGATATTTGGCTTAGGCGCTGGTATTTTTTTCCTTGGTTATTTTATTGCCGAAGTTCCGAGTAATGTATTGCTACATCGTTTCGGTGCCAGAATCTGGATCGCGCGTATTATGATTACTTGGGGAATCATTGCTGCCTTAATGGGCTTTATCCAAAACGGAACTCAGTTTATCGTTCTTCGTTTTTTACTCGGTATTGCGGAAGCTGGCTTTTTTCCTGGTGTGATTTTCTATCTTACTTTGTGGTTTCCAGCGCGATATCGTGCACGTGTATTTGCCACATTTTATTTAGGTCTCCCAATTGCCCAGATTATTGGTGCACCTATTTCAGTTGGACTGATGCAATGGGGCGATACAATAGGGTATGAAGGCTGGCGTTTGATGTATGTGCTTGAGGGCATTCCATCGATCATTCTAGGTATCATTTGTTTGAAATACTTAACCAATACGCCTAAAGAAGCCCAATGGCTCACTACTGATCAACGTCAATGGTTAATGAGAACTTTAGAGAGAGAAGAACTTGAAAAAACTGAAGCTGCTGACTCTCATTTAACTAAGTCAGCGCTTATTAAACAAGTGTTTAAAAATCCATTGGTATGGCTTATGGCTCTTGTGTACTTCGGCATTACTTCTGGTTCGAATGCCATGTTCTTCTTCTTGCCAAGTGTGCTGGAGTCATTCCGTAACACGTTTGGCATGGAAATCAGTTTGATTCAAAACGGACTCTTAACAGCTATTCCTTATGCATTCGCTGCTGTAGGCATGATTTTATGGAGCCGACGCTCGGATCGTAAACAGGAACGTCATAAGCATGGTGCTTGTGCAGCTCTTATGGCGGCAAGTTCAATTGCAATCGCACTAATTGTCAACCAGCCCTGGGCTATTATTGTTGGGTTTATTTTCCTTGCCATTGGTGTATTTAGTGCGATTAATATTTTCTGGACACTACCTGGCCAAACATTGACGGGAGTAGGTGCCGCCGCTGGTATTGGACTGATTAACTCTGTGGGTAATTTAAGTGGATTTACAGGGCCATATTTAACAGGGTACTTATATACCACGACTGGTACTTATACTACTGCATTTCTAGTCATCGCTGGATTTGTTGCGATTGGCGGAATCGGGTTATTGGTACTCGCACGATTAAATGGCAAACAGATAGAAAAAGAAAAGTTAAATCTCAAAGCCCAACCCAATCAAGGAGTATAAAACATGGCAAGGATTGGATTCGTGGGAACCGGTATTATGGGCACACCCATGGTTATGAACTTAATCAAGGATGGTCACCAGGTTCAGGTTTGGAATAGAACAATTTCTAAATTGAAAACATTAGAAGAGGCGGGCGCACAAGTCTGTCATCAGCTATCGGAAGTTGGAAGAGATGTTGATCTTCTCATTGTAATGCTGAGTGATGGAAAAACTTGTGATGAAGTCCTGTTCCAAAAAGATGGAGCGATTTCTGAACTAAAGAAAAATAGTATTGTGATTGTCATGAGTTCAGTCCCGGTAGAAACTGCAAAATATCAGAATGAACGATGTTTATCCTTAGGATTAAGATACCTAGATGCACCTGTTTCAGGTGGTGAGAAAGGTGCACAAAATGCGACTCTAGCTATTATGGTGGGTGGTGAGGAAGATACCTTTACTGAAGCCCAAACAGTTCTAAATTCTATGGGCAGAGCAGTCTTGGTGGGCACTGCCGGATGTGGAGAGCTCGCCAAACTGGTTAACCAAATGATTGTTGCGAGTACGATTGCTACCGTGGCAGAAGGTTTACTCTTTGCTCAGCAAGGCGGGGCTGATCCGTATAAAGTAAAGCAGGCATTAACTGGTGGATTTGCTGACTCTCCTATTTTGCAACAGCATGGTGAACGTATGTTAAGTCAAAACTTTAAACCAGGAGGCGCAGCGAGTACTCAGTTAAAAGATACTCATACTGCTATAAATTATGCGCAGGAATTAAAATTAAAGTTGCCGGTAGCAGAATTGGTAGATCAGCTCTTTTCAGATATGGTCCATCATGGCGATGGACCCTTAGACCATTCAGGATTAATTCGTGAATTAAAAAGGCTTAATAATATAGAGGTATAGCTATATCTCTTGATATTGTTTAAAACTGGCTTTTAAATAGCCAGTTTTTTATTTTAAATATATTATTTTTAATCCTAAAATATTTAATACATTTTAATATCTTTTTTAAATCAATGTTTTGTAAAATAAAATATATATCGATAGGACTGAGTTATCGAATGCTGGGAAAATGTAATTGGAATTTCAAAATCGATAGAACTATATTTTTTTATATTTTATTAAATAGAGAAATTCTCTACTAAATAAAATTATTCAGAATAAGAATGGATGGAATTAACCATTTTCAGATGGTTAATAAATAGGGAAAGAGAATGAGTTTAAAAAAAGTTCATCGGCATTCATGGGTGTCTCTTGTTGTTTGCTGGTTAATCTGGCTGGTTATTGCATATGATCGTGAACTCATATTCCGCGCGGCAGTCATGATTTGTGAAGAATTCTCTCTTACACCCACAGAGTGGGGCTATACCATCGCCGCCATTACTGTGTCCCTAGCCTTACTCAGTATTCCGGTAAGTGCCTATTGTGATTTAAAAGCACCGGGCTGGAAACGTGCTATGTTCCAGTGGCCTTTGATTGTCGGATTTACTTTTCTGTCCTTACTTTCTGGCATCATGTCATTTAGTAATACTTTCTATAAGTTTGTTATCTTGCGGATATTGGTGTCTATTGGTTGTGGTGTGGCCGAACCCATCGGGGTGAGTAATACCGCAGAATGGTGGCCTAAAGAGCACCGAGGCTTTGCAATCGGTGCCCACCATGCTGGTTATCCCGTTGGTGCAATGCTGAGTGGGGTAGTAATGGCATCAATTATTTATTATTTTGGTCCTGAAAACTGGCGTTATGCATTTTATCTCGGCATCATGATTTCAGTACCGGTATTAACATTCTGGGCTATTTATTCAAACAAGAAACGCTATGATGAGTTTCATGATGCATGTATAGATCGAGGACTTACTCCACCGACAGATAATCCATGTCTAGAAACCAAATCCTTAAATCCAGCTGCTGCGAAGAAAGGTTCCTTAAAAAGAACTTTAAAGTCACGCGGTATTTTATTTACGGCAGGTAGTACCTTAATTACACACATTGTATATCTTGGTTTCCTGACTATTTTTCCTGCATATCTCTATAATATTGTGGGACTAGATCTTGCTAAAGCGGCAGGTTTAAGTGCCGTATTTACAATTACAGGAATTATGGGTCAAATTTTCTGGCCTTCTTTGTCCGATAAAATTGGACGTCGTAAGACACTCATTCTTTGTGGAATCTGGATGGCTGTTGGTATTGCCAGTTTCTGTTTAACCCAAGGTGTAATTTCTGTCATTATTATTCAATTAATTTTTGGTTTCTCTGCCAATGCAATCTGGCCAATTTATTATGCCACGGCATCAGATTATGCCGAGCAAGATGCCATGGGTACAGCGAACAGTATCATTACTGTGGCCCTTTATGTGGGAGGAGCGATTGCCCCCATTCTGATGGGTTCATTACTGACGAATTTTGGAGGATGGCATAATGCAACCGGTTATACACTTTGCTTTATTTTAATGTCAGTCTGTGCATTGATTGGTGTGTTGCTGCAAGTTATCTTGGGCTATCTGGACAAGAAAGATCATTTAAAACCTGTTTAATTCCTGACTAATTCCATAAAGTTCGACTGTAGTTTCCTCATGGATTGAGGGTGCTACAGTCTTATCCATTTTTATATTTTAGTTAAAGGATTTGGCTTTCATGTGGGGTTCATCCATCTAAATGAATAGGACGGGCATCGTAATAATGAACCGTCCTATTTTTTATATTAATTTTTTTATTTAATACTCTCTTTTATAAATTGAACTAAACCAGATTTTGATCATGACCTAAAATATTCTGGTTCACATTACTCTCCAAAATAGAAAATAGTCGTTCTTGAGCTTCATCAGTAGCCCAAGCAATATGCGCTGTAATCATGACATTTGGATGCTTGAGTTTTAACAAGGGATGATCTGCTGCAGGAGGCTCCTGGTCCAGCACATCTGCACCAAAACCTGCAATCTGCTGATTCATTAATGCTTCTGCAACATCCTCACTATGAACCAAACCGCCGCGGCCTACATTAATCAAAATGCTATCTTTTTTCATTTGACTGAGTACAGTCCGATCAATCATAAAACGGGTTTCATCATTCAAATCACAGTGCAAGGACAGCACATCAGCAAGCTGTATTGCCTGTGAAAATGGAACATATCCTTCACGACAGGTCGTGGCATTCTTGCGTTCACTGAAGGTAACTTTCATACCAAATGCCTGGGCTTTTTCTGCAAGCGACTGACCGATTTCGCCCTTACCTACAATGACCAGATTTTTATTTTTGAGTTCACGGATGGGCGCTGCAAGATAGAAAGATACTGGACTATTTGACCAGGTCCCATCTCGAACAGCCTTAACTTGGGAGTCGAAATTTTTGATCAGGTTCAGCATCAGGACAAATGCATGTTCAGCCACTGCATCGCCAGCATAACCACGAATATTGCAGATTTTGATATTTCTAGACTTTAATAAATCGACATCTACATGATCGTAACCTGTGGAACAAAGTGCCAGTAATTTTAAGTTCGGATTATTGTTCAGAATCTGTTCATCAACTTTCAGGTCACTGATGATGAGCACATCCTGATCATGGATCTGATCATAAAACTGTTGCTGACTTAACTGCTCATATTCAGTGTATTCAACAGGGAAATTAAATTGAAATGCTTTATTCAGTAATACGCCTTTTTCAACACAGGTAACTTTTACGGTATTCATAAATCTTTAATATCTACATAGTGGTACTGCATATGACTTATTTTTTAATCAAATCATATGCCATTTTAGTATCCTCTAACTGCACCAGCGAGGCATGACGTGCAGAAAGAGGGTCTTTATTTTCAATTGCAGTTAAAATTGCTTTATGCCGAGGCAATGAATGGTTCTGTAAATTCGGTCTTAAACTGGTAACCTGGATTGACTGCTGCAAAGGTAAAACCAGCATTTTTGACATATATGCCAATAAATCATTATGAGTTGCTTTGGCAATTGAAAGATGAAAGTCAATATCCGGCTGGATAAACTCTTCAATACTTTCTGCCTGTTCCATCCCTGCATACGCTTTTTTAATGCGTGCTATATCTTCCTCTGTCGCCGTACTTGCTGCGATATAAGCCAATTCCGGTTCTAATACACGACGTACAGTAGATAAAGTTTTAAAAAATTCATTTTCAGGGGTGGATTGTATAAGCCAGTATAAAATATCCGGATCAAGTAAATGCCATTCATCTTTAGGGCGAACAACCGTACCAATTTTAGGTCGAGAATAGGTCAGACCTTTGGCATTCAGAACACGAATAGCTTCACGAAATACCGGTCGACTGACTTGAAATTCTTCACATAACTCTGCCTCTGAAGGCAATTTTGCATTTTCCGGTATTTCGCCAGATACTATTTTTAGACCTAATTGCTGAACAATAAGAGCATGTTGGCTTTTACTTGGAACAGGATTTTTATAGTCGGCATTACTCATATTTTACAATTGACCATTTATGATCTCATTATGGTATAGATGACCTTATGATTTCACAAGATCATCTAAATTTTAGGCACTTAATGTGAATGTCGGGGTACTTCAGAGCCTCGGCAACCTACCAGAAAATCAAAGTCACAGCCTTGATCTGCCTGAAGTACATGATCTACATAGAGCTGACGATAGCCCCCAATAAAGCTTGGTCTTGGTGGTTCTGGTAAATTAGCTAAACGTTGCTGCAATTCTTCATCAGAAATATCCAGGTGTAATTTTCCGGCATAAGCATCGAGTTCAATATAGTCACCATTTTGAACAGCGGCCAAAGGACCACAGGCCATAGCTTCTGGTGCAACATGCAAGACTACCGTGCCATATGCAGTACCACTCATTCGTGCATCAGAAATACGAACCATGTCGGTAATTCCTTTTGCCAGAATTTTTGGAGGTAATCCCATATTTCCGACTTCTGCCATGCCTGGATAACCTTTTGGACCGGCATTCTTGAGTACCAAGACACAGGTTTCGTCTACATCAAGATCTGGATCAACGATACGTGCCTTATAGTCATCAAAGTTTTCAAAGACTACAGCACGTCCACGATGTTTCATTAATTCCGGGGAGGCCGCAGACGGTTTCAATACAGCGCCTTTTGGTGCCAAATTACCTTTAAGAATACACATCCCACCATCATTACGAAGTGGGTTATCAATTTGACGAATCACTTCATCATTGTAGATAGGGGAGTTTTGGCAATTTTCCCAGATCGATTGACCATTGACGGTTAATGCTTGAGGATGGGGAAGTAGATTATTTTCACCCATACGACGTAATACTGCTGGCAATCCACCACTATAATAAAATTCTTCCATCAGGAAGCGCCCTGAGGGCTGCAAATCAACAATTGTGGGCATACCGCGACCCACACGGTTCCAGTCATCCAGTTCCAGATCAACCCCAATTCGGCCAGCAATTGCTTTCAGATGAATAACAGCATTGGTTGAACCGCCAATTGCAGCATTAACTTTGATAGCATTTTCAAAAGCTTCTTTAGTTAAAATTTTAGAAAGACGCAGATCTTCTTTCACCATATCTACAATACGCATACCAGATAAATGCGCCAATACATAACGGCGAGAATCTACCGCAGGGATTGCCGCATTATGGGGTAATGAGGTCCCTAAAGCTTCTGCCATACATGCCATTGTAGAAGCTGTGCCCATGGTATTACAGGTTCCTGCTGAACGTGACATACCAGATTCAGCTGATAAAAATTCATTTAAATCAATTTTTCCTGCTTTTAATTCCTCATGCATCTGCCAGACGATAGTACCCGCACCGATATCTTTACCCTTATGTTTGCCATTCAGCATAGGACCGCCTGTCACCACAATTGCAGGAACGTCACAACTTGCAGCACCCATGAGCAAAGCAGGAGTCGTTTTATCACAACCTGTTAACAAGACAACGCCGTCGATGGGATTACCACGAATTGCTTCCTCTACATCCATACTGGCTAAGTTACGGGTAAGCATCGCAGTAGGGCGTAAGTTAGATTCTCCATTGGAGAAAACCGGGAACTCAACCGGAAAGCCGCCAGCTTCTAAAACACCTTTTTTGACATGCTCAGCAATTTTACGGAAATGTGCATTACAAGGTGTGAGTTCTGACCAGGTATTACAAATACCAATAATTGGTCGTCCGTCAAACTCGTGATCTGGAATCCCCTGATTTTTCATCCAACTACGATACATAAATCCATTTTTATCGGTTGTCCCAAACCATGCAGCTGAGCGTAAAGGTTGTTTGTTAGACATTTCTATATCCCTATATAGTATTACTATTAAAAACATTAAAACTAAAATACAGTAAATAAAATCCTTTTAAAAGGGTTTACAATTTAAATAGTAATACTATATTTTATTCTGGTAAATTCCTCCTTCAGCATGAAGCTAAAACTAGAAATGGAAAATGGAGTCGAATATGGAATTCGAGAAGGATGTCATCAGGAAGGTAACATTTAAGCTAATCCCCGCTTTAGTGGTCTTATATTTAGTTGCTTATATTGATCGTGCAGCAGTCGGTTTTGCCCATTTACATATGGGTGCAGATGTAGGAATAGGTGATGCGGCTTATGGATTAGGTGCAGGTTTATTCTTTATTGGTTATTTCTTATTTGAGGTGCCAAGTAATCTACTCTTAGACAAGTTTGGCGCAAGAAAGTGGTTCGCACGAATTCTGCTTACATGGGGGCTAATCACCATGGCAATGGCACTCATTCAAGGACCTTACAGTTTTTATATCCTTAGATTTTTACTCGGTGTCGCTGAAGCTGGCTTCTTTCCGGGAGTACTATATCTAATCACCCAATGGTATCCAGTGCGCCATCGTGGAAAAATCATGGGGATGTTTATTCTTTCTCAGCCGATTGCCATGATGGTAGCCGGACCTTTGGCAGGTGCATTATTGGGCATGGACGGTATCGCCAATATGCATGGCTGGCAGTGGTTATTTATTGTAGTAGGTTTACCAGCAGTCTTACTTGCCTGGCCAACACTTCTCTATCTTCCAGAAAAAATTAATAGTGTTAAGTGGCTGAGTAATGAACAAAAAACTTGGTTGAGTAATGAGCTGATTAAAGATGAAGCTGAATATGATCAAACACGTCATGGAAATCCGCTTCATGCTTTAAAAGATAAGCGTGTATTGACTCTTGCTTTGTATTATCTACCCGTCACTTTAAGCATTTATGGCTTAAATCTCTGGTTACCCACCATTATCAAGCAGTTTAGTGGTGGTTCAGATTTACAAGTAGGCTTTCTCTCAAGTATTCCTTATGTATTCGGGATTATTGGTTTACTTATTATTCCCCGCAGTACAGATAAGTTAAATGACCGTTATGGACACCTGAGCTTCTTATATGCCTTAGGTGCTTGTGGCATGTTCTTTAGTGCATGGCTAACTTCTCCTGTTATGCAATTGATCGCTCTTTCTGTTGTTGCATTCTGTCTATTTTCTACCACAGCCGTATTTTGGACACTTCCTGGACGCTTCTTGACAGGTGCCAGCGCAGCAGCAGGTATTGCTCTTATTAACTCAGTTGGAAATTTGGGTGGCTATATCGGTCCTTTTGGAATTGGCTTATTGAAGCAATACACCGGCAACATGGCTTCAGGTTTGTACTTTTTAACAATCGTCATGATTTTTGGTTTGATTTTGACATATTTCGTCTATGCAAAATTTGAGACCCAAAAATCTAAAACAATGAACATTAGTGAAAATGCTAAAGGATAGCAGCATGAATATTATTCAGTTTGAAGATCATTCTAATCAGCGTGCAATAGGTGTCGTAGAAAACAATCAGGTATTTCAGGTTAATAGAGTGACTACTGTACGTGAGCTTGCATTGTTAGCAATCGAAAAAGGTCTTTCGCTTGAAAAGCAAGTTGAGGTATTAGGTTTTGCAGAACAACATTATAACTATGCTGAGCTGTTAGAAAATCACCAGGTTTTGCCACCCTTGGATCATCCTGATGCAGCACATTGTTTTATTTCAGGAACAGGATTAACCCATTTAGGATCAGCATCCGCACGCGACAAGATGCATCAACAAAACCTGAATGATCCGGCTTCGATGACAGATACCATGCGTATGTTTCAATGGGGACTAGAAAAAGGCAAACCTATAGAGGGTCAAGTAGGAGCACAACCAGAATGGTTTTATAAAGGGGATGGCTCAATTGTTGTACGTCCTGGGAAAGAATTACCATTGCCTCCTTTTGCTGAAGATGGTGGTGAAGAACCTGAGATTGCCGGTTTATATGTAATTGGCCCGGATTTAAAACCGTATCGTATTGGTTTTGCACTAGGCAATGAATATTCAGATCATGTGATGGAACGCCGTAATTATTTATATCTTGCACATTCAAAATTACGTTTTTGCAGTTATGGTCCGGAATTAAGAACGGGAGATCTGCCTAAACATTTGGTAGGTAAAAGCCGGCTGAAACGTAATGGTGAAGTGATCTGGGAAAAAGAGTTTCTTTCAGGTGAAGACAATATGTGTCATAGCCTGACTAATCTTGAATATCACCATTTCAAATACCAACAGTTCCTCAAGCCTGGGGATGTCCATATTCATTATTTCGGAACAGCCACACTGTCTTTTGCAGACGGTATGAAAGCTGAAATTGGTGATGAATTTGAAATTGAAATGAAAGAGTTTGGTCAACCATTGATAAATAAACTCGCATCTACTCAACCTGAACTACCAATTGGCTCAATCATTACTCTTTAAGGAATTAATATTATGAATACAATT
>NZ_JAMXXM010000034.1:0-17858 GCF_024129715.1 Acinetobacter lwoffii | reverse complement strand
AATTATCAAAGTTCTGTTGCTTTAGCCTGTATATTTTTATGGCTACCTTTATAGGGTTAATTATGAACAGTAAATGTCAACAGACCCTAATCCCATGGTAGAAAAATGCCACTATTTTTTTAGCCCGTTCTAGCCATAAATAAAATTTCATAGCGTATTATCTTACGATTATATTTGATCCCTGAGGAATAAACTGCGCGTCCTTCAAATGACATGAAGGTGAGCGTAGCTGATATCAAGCATCTAGGCAAACAGCAAACTGGGTAGCCACTGATAAAAATTTTAGGATCAGGTTCAGTCTAAATTAATAAGTAAACTCACAGTAAGCAAGGATAATACTTAATATTCCAGAATATTCCTATTTTAACTGTTTAGCTTTGTACCGACAGTTACATCAGCTTTAAAGATTTTTATATTTTAACAGAGTCTGATGAACGGGATGGTTTTTGGGCATCAGTTCAATCAGGCGTTCTACAGCATCAATCGCTTCAGGAAAATGTGCCACATGTTTCAGCAAGACATCGGTTTCATTAGCCTTGAAAATGGCATCGCTCAGGCGTGATTCCAGACAATCTCTCCAAGCGCATAGAAATGGACTTTCTGTTTTGGCCAGAAATACGCCGGTACATAATTTCAAGGCTGAATCGATATACCCAGCATCTAAAGATTGCTCTGTCATTAAAAAATCAGCCTCTACATGCGCCAATAAACGATAGGGTCTGGAACCCAGCATACCACCTAATAAATCGCGTAATTGTGACATTTCTGCTTTTAAAGTCCCCATACTGACCTTGCGCTCGCCATATAAGGCTTGATGCAATGTATCTAGACTCAGACCCTGCGGACATAAGGCTAGAATGGTCAGAATTTCAATCTGTCGAGGAGTCAGAACCAGCATCTTGCCATTAAACAGCACTTGAGGTACTGAAAAAGCTCGAATAAACAGGCGCTGCTTCTGGCATTCTAGTAGAGCCGACTGGATGATCGTAGCACAGCGCTCCGCAGCTAGTAGTGCTAAACTGTTATGCTTTGGCCAGGTAGTCGACAGATCAATGACACCTAAGACCTGTTTTGAATAGGGATCAATAATCGGGGCAGCGTAACAAACCCAATCATGAATGGAGGACATGTAATGTTCACTGGAAAAGACACAGCTGGATTGTTGAGTTTTTAAGGATAATGCCAATGCATTGGTTCCGACTAGCTCTTCGCGCCATTGCCCACCTTCAATAAAATGTACACTTTCTGCGGCACTTTGCATTTGTGGGCTAGAAGCTGCCCAAATGATGGTGCTGCCGATATCTCCGACCGCCAGCACCATAGAAGATTGCTCGGCAATATGTTTTAAATCCTGAGCACAATGTTGCAGGGCTTGGGCTAAAGTTGAGGAAGAAGTGGTCTTTTTTAAATCCGTCAGCGGTGCTGCTAAACGATTCTTCGGGATTTCAGCCGAGGATGAACGTTGCCAGGAGCTGGCAATACTCTGTCCCAGCTGTTCTGCATGTAAGGGAGACAAACTGCTGTTTTGCCGAAGCTGATCAGTATTGTGCCTTTTTTCCATCAAATCTTGTTTTGTCATCATTCCTTATTCTCACAACAATTCATGATTTACATCCGCTGTAATCGTTATTTTTTTAAAATGGATGAAAATATCGTGAACATGCTAGCCCCAACCTTTTTCCAACCTTATACCAGTTATATTAATCAAATAAGGTGCAGAAGTACCTTATACCAAAGCTGTAGAAGCGGTTTTGCCATACGAAAATAAGCAAAGGAAATAAATATGCGTTACGTCGATCCTAATCAACCTGATTCAAAAGTTCATTTTAAAGCACAATACGAGAATTTTATTGGCGGCGAATGGGTCGCTCCGGTCAAAGGTGAATACTTTGACAACATCTCTCCGGTAGATGGCAAAGTCTTTACCAAGGTTCCGCGTTCTTCTGTAGAAGACATTGAATTGGCCCTGGATGCAGCGCACAAAGCCAAAGAACAATGGAACAGAGCATCGCCGACCACCCGCTCCAATATTCTGTTGAAAATTGCCGATCGTCTGGAACAAAATCTGGAACTGCTGGCAGTGGCAGAAACCTGGGACAATGGCAAACCGATCCGTGAAACGCTGGCTGCCGATATTCCGCTGGCTATTGACCATTTCCGTTATTTTGCCGGCTGTATTCGTGCGCAGGAAGGCGGCATTTCCGAAATTGATGAAGATACGATTGCTTATCATTTTCATGAGCCGTTGGGCGTCGTGGGTCAGATTATCCCGTGGAACTTTCCGATTCTGATGGCTGTCTGGAAACTGGCACCTGCCCTGGCTGCGGGCAACTGCATTGTGTTGAAACCTGCAGAACAGACTCCGGTCAGCATTCTGGTGCTGGCTGAACTGATTCAGGATATTTTGCCACCGGGCGTGTTGAACATCGTCAATGGCTACGGGGTCGAAGTCGGCCGTCCACTGGCGACCAATCCCCGTATTTCCAAGATTGCCTTTACCGGTTCCACCGCAGTGGGTCAGATGATCATGCAATATGCGACTGAAAATATTATTCCGGTGACTCTGGAACTTGGCGGTAAATCACCAAACTTGTTCTTTGCCGACATTATGGATCAGGAAGACGATTATCTGGACAAAGCGCTGGAAGGTTTTGCCATGTTTGCCCTGAACCAGGGTGAAATCTGCACCTGTCCATCGCGTGCGCTGATCCAGGAAAGTATTGCTGACGAATTTCTGGCGCGTGCCGTTGAACGGGTGAAACGGATTAAAACCGGGCATCCGCTGGATACTGACACCATGATTGGCGCGCAAGCCTCACAGGAACAACAGGACAAAATTCTGGGCTGTATTGCCACTGGTCGTGAAGAAGGCGCACAGATCCTGACTGGTGGTGAAGCACGTCAGGAAGTGGGTCAAGGTTTCTATATTGAGCCGACTATCTTTAAAGGCACCAATAACATGAAGACCTTCCAGGATGAAATCTTCGGGCCTGTATTGGCTGTGACCACCTTTAAAGACTTTGATGATGCGATCAAGATCGCCAATGATACGATTTATGGACTCGGTGCCGGTGTCTGGTCACGCTCAGCGCATACCTCTTACCGTGCAGGCCGTGCTATTCAGGCAGGTCGGGTCTGGACTAACTGTTATCACATCTACCCTGCCCATGCGGCTTTCGGTGGTTATAAAAAATCAGGGATTGGGCGTGAGAATCATAGAATGATGCTGGATCATTATCAGCAGACTAAAAACTTGCTAGTCAGCTATTCGACCAAACCAGCCGGGTTCTTTTAAGAAGTGAAATACATTCAAAGCGAACTTCGGTTCGCTTTGAATGTATGGTAGCTAGCTTTCACAAAATATCAGCAACATCTTCAAGCTGCGGCCAATTCAAATAAAGTTTTTAGTCTATAAATACTTTTTTTAAAGGAAAGAGCATCACCTCAAATTTCTATTTGCAATAGTGTCATTTCAAGATAATTTCACTCTATAAAGATTTCGCCACATTCTCCAGCCATTGAGTGCCAGAAGAATAAAAATAAAATAAAGCACGGCGGTTAAATACAATGACTTATAGCTATACATGCCGACATAAATCACATCTAACACACACCATAATCCCCAGCTTTCAATATATTTTTTTGCCGCCCAATAACTTGCCACCAAGCTAAAAGAAGCCAACATGGAATCCAACCAAGGGAGTGATGCTGTGGTGAAATGAGCAAATAAGGCGCCAATCACCAGACCGGCGACAATACCCACAATCAGGCTATATACCCAGATTTTTTTATTCAAATAGCCAATCTGCACGGTGATAGCCTGGTCATGATTTTTCTTCGACCAGCTATACCAGCCATACAGTTGCATCAAGATAAATACGGCTTGTAATGCTGCGTCTGCAAATAAATTGACACGATAAAAAATAATCATATATAAAAATACAGCGACAATATTCACCAACCAGCAGACTTTATATTGTTTGGAGGTCAACCAGACACCTAAAACGTTTAAAATAAACGCTGCAATTTCTATATTTTCCATAGCAATATAACCTGATTAAGCAGCCAATTTAGAAGTTCAGATTGAATGACAAGGTTGCTGTACGCGGCGAACCCAAGAATAAATAATCGTCACCCAAAAATTCACCTGCATCACGCCAGTATTTCTTGTTGAACAGATTATTAATATTCAAGCGTAGCAATGCATCGGTCGTATTTAGTTTAAATTGATAAGCAGCGCCTAAATCAACCACACTATAACCTGCAACTTTCGCAGCACCCTCTTTGTTGGCATATTTGCTGGAACTGTATTGACCACCTGCCAGAACAGTGAAACCTGCAATGCTCGGTACGTTATAGCGAAGATGTGTTGCGAAACGAGCTTTTGGCACGTTTTGCGCCTGATGATTACCATATTCAACCGCTTCCACATTTTCTAAACGGGCTTTGGTCAAGGCTAAAGATGAAGTTAAGGCCAGATGGTCGGTTAATGCACCATTCAGTCCTAATTCCAGGCCCTGACTATGCTGTTCGCCTTCCGCAATAAAATAGCGAAGTCCTGAAATCGGCTTGCTATATTGATTGTCCTGACGTAAATCAAAAACGGCTGCAGTCAACAGGAAATCATGGATCTGTTGTTTGAAACCAATTTCATATTGCTCTGAATAGATGGGTGCTAGAGTTTCAGCCGCATTCTCTGCAAACCAAGGCGCTGTTTTTCCATCTGACAGGCCTTTAGCATACGAGGCATAGACGGTAGTCGATTCCAAGGGGCTATAGCTGATCGCAAATTGCGGTAAAAATTTGCCTAAATCAGTATCGCGGACTTTTACCCGATCTGCATCATATGCTTGTTCATCCAGCTCGATCCATTTTCCGCCAATCAAAGTGGTCCAATGTTCATTCCATTCAATACGATCAAGAAACGTCAATGCAGTTTGTTTACTGTCTAAAGCTTTAAAATAAGGACCTAGATTTCCTTCTTCTGGGATCCTGTCGTAGGTATCTTGGTAAATATTACCAACATAGTCTTCTGAATTTATGTACTGGTTTATACCGTTGTAACGATTTCTAGATTTATCGGTGTAAGTCAAATCAAAGTTAAGGTGATGTTGTACCCAATTGGTATCAATCACCCCATCCAATTTGACTTTAAATTGATTGGTTTTAAAGGTTTCATCTGGATTCTGATAATCGTAAATATCATACTCGCCAGCTTTACCAAACGTGTTACAGGAATACTCTTCCAGACAGCCTTCCCGATAATAACCATAAGCAAAGCTTGAATAGTCATCAACTCTGGATTTACTGTGTGCTGCAACGAGTCCCAGGTTCCAGTCACTATTCAAAGCATAGCTATATTTTAAACTGCTATTCAGACTATCGATCGTGACCGGTTTGCCCCAAGTCTGGTAACCCAGCAATCGATCCCATTTCACATTTTCTGGGACTTTGCCATCGAGTAATTGATAGCCTGGCACTGATCTTTGTTCGGAACGCTGTGCTTCAAGATCAAATTCCAATTTAGATTGCTCAGATGTTTTCCAATCTAAGGCCAATGCCGCTAAATAGCGTTCACCATCCACATGATCGACATAAGACTCAATCTGTTCATTCACCAGATTGATGCGATATCCGAATTGTTGCTCATCACCCCAAAAACCACCTAGATCAGTTGCCACTGAAAACTGTCCATGTTGATCAGCAGAGAATGTCAGGGCCTGGATATCTTTAGGTCGCTTTGTGACATAATTGACCACACCACCCGGGGTCGACATACCACTTTGAATCGCGGAAATGCCTTTTAAAATTTCCACACGTTCTTTGTTTTCAAGTGCAACATTTTGTTCACCACGAATCACATTGCCATTAATGAGGTAGCTTGATGCCAAATCGAGTGCAAAGCCACGCGAGACAAAGTTTGGATAATAGCCAATTGCAGCATAGCCCTCACCGATGGCTGCATCATTTTTTACCACATCGCTCAGCACACGAGCATGTTGTTCAGCAATGAGATCGGCAGTCAAGATAGAGACCGATGCAGGGAGTTTTTGCAGACTGTTCGTAGCAAATCCTTCAACATTCACTTTGGCACTCGAGTAAGGAATGCTTTGATCGGCGGTGATAACAATCGTGTCAAGCTGTTGCACAGCGTCTTCAGCATAAGTCAGCGGGGCTAAACACAGCTGCGACAGAATGATCATATTTAAAGATCGAGTTAATACATTCTGTTTGAGTTGACGAGTGTTCATACGAAACCTTATGTCTGTGAAGTGGGTGATGATGCTGGGTTTAGAGAGAGCATTGAGAAGATTGCAATTCATCTTGAATGAGCCGGGTTAAGGTCTGGGTAAATTGTTGACCTTGTTCGCCAAAGAACCAGTCCACATGACCGATAATCCAGTCGTAATAAGCAGCATCTGCATGTTGCTGGTTTTGAGTAATCCCAACAAAATACTCAAGCTCTGAAAAAGCGAAATCCAAATGCACGATTTTCAGTAGTTCTGGCAAAATACTAAAATCTTCTTGTGGATGTACTTCAGAAAAATAAGCATGTAGAAAGGCGGTTAAACCAGCTTCATCAATCTGAATATGTGGGCTCTGCTCTAATTCCAACCAATCAATGAAATTACGTTCAATCGTCACAGCCAGATCATAAAGTGCAGAGTTTCGGTC
The DNA here is from genome assembly GCF_024129715.1 of Acinetobacter lwoffii. Classification (GTDB taxonomy): domain Bacteria; phylum Pseudomonadota; class Gammaproteobacteria; order Pseudomonadales; family Moraxellaceae; genus Acinetobacter; species Acinetobacter lwoffii_U. Next base: position 11,183 of record NZ_JAMXXM010000034.1, on the reverse strand, counting down.
AGATAAACCAAAATCAATTACGGCAGTAATTTCAGCTTTGGCATCCGGCGCTGACCAAAACAGATTAGAAGCGTGTAAATCGTTATGGGTCCAAATTTTGCTTGCCTGTTGCAATACAGGCTGAATACGCTGGTGAACCTGTAAGATTCGATCTAAAAAGTAAGGATCTAAATTTTTATCGGCAAAATAACGGCTTAATTCTGAACTGTTTGCAATGCGCTGTTGAATGGCTGTAATGATATTTTCACTGTCTAAAAGCTGCTGATTGGAAACCAAATAAGATGCTGATCTGCCCTGCTGTTCGGGAAAATCCTGCATCGCCAGATGTAGTCTGGCCAGTAAAGCCCCTGCCTTGGCGGCATGTTCAGCATAGAAAAAAGGTTTCCAGGATTGCTGATCTGCATACAGATCTAAACCGGCTGCTTTTGCATAAACTTCATAGGTCCAGTCACCCACCTCTAAAGCAGTCAGATCTTGATTTGACCTAATCAATGCTGCAACAGGAATTTCTTTGCTGGCTAAATGCTGAAGAACGGCATGCTCCTGTAAAATATCGTGGGCACGACGAAATGAACAATGACTGCGCTTGATCAAATACTGATGCGCGACTGCTTCATCCCTGCTCACAAAATCCTGCTCCACCTTGACCAGCGCCGCAGATGAAAATGGCCGGGGACTACACCACAAAATCTGAATATGACCTTGTAAACAGGAATAATGCTGCTGCAGGCTTTGTAATTCTGGATCAGAAATATGTGCCCAGTCTTTATGTTCCCAGGCATTGCCCATACCATGACCTAAATCATCAGTCATTGTGGTCATTATCAATATTCCTGAGCCAGATCATTATGTAATAATGGAAAATCATTGTTTAGGCGAACATGCAAACAGTATTTTTAAATACATTTAATATTGAAGACACGCCCTAAAATTAAGTGGTACATACCAGTATTAAATTGGAGGCAAGTTTAGCCTTATAAATATAAAAATAAAATAGATCTCTCGCATAAATCAAAAAATGATCTTCTTTTTGGTTAATATTCGAACTCCAGATTTCTTAGCATTCGCGCATAATCTGCGGATGAAATACATCAATTCAAACAAGCTTTCTGATCCTCAGTTCAAGCGATAACATAGTTTTGAAATGCACCGTAATTCATTTTCATGACTTCACTAAGTAGCTCTTTAAATCCATGTTCCTCAGCAGCAAATTCTACCAGTGATTCATTGTTCAGATCAGTAACACATGCCATGGTTGTACACTTGAATGATTTTGGTCTTTAATGAAGTTCTTTAACGGCTCAGTATGGATTGCCCAGGTATCGAAGTCTTTCATCTGTATCTGACGAACTTCAATGTCATTGATTTTGATGCTTCGATTCGTTTCTAAAAAAAATCATTCATAATGATGTCTCAAATTAGATTTTAATGACAAAAAAATACCCTGATGGTTATCCCATCAGAGCTAAATATAAAATTATTTATTTCTTAATTTGAAATACTTTGATCAATCAGTTTCTCAATAATATTAGAGGCAAGGCAGAGTAAAACTTGAAGTGCGACATAAACCACCTAATTAATTTAAAGGGTATGGAGTATATAAAATTGTCATACCATCATCTTAACTTTGAAGATCGTACTGCATTAATGCTTGAGTCAAGAAAAGAAGGCTTTTCACCAAGAAAATTTGCCGAACTCATTAAAAGACATCCAAGTACGATCTATGGTGAGCTTAAAAGAAATAGTATCAATGACGTTTATCAAGCTCGATATGCTTCTGATAACACCTTCGCTAGACGTAGACGTAGTCACAGAAAGCTCAAAATCGATTCAATCCTCTGGAGATTTATTGTTGAAGCGATCCGTTGTTTATGGTCTCCTCAGCAAATATCGAAGCGTTTAAAGACAATTCCTGATTTGGATCAAACAATGAATGTAAGCCATACAACGATTTATTCAACGATACGAGCATTACCAAAGGGTGAGTTGAAAAAAGACTTATTATCCTGTCTGCATCATGAAAATAAAAAGCGAAAAGCTAACGGTGAACCTAAAAAAGATTCTATATTACAGGATATTAAAACTATTCATGAGCGCCCAGCCGAAGTTCAAGAAAGATACCGGGTCATTGGGAAGCCGATTTAATTAAAGGTAAAGACAATAAAAGTTCGATAGCAACACTTATTGAACGAAATACACAGCTCTGTATCTTGGCAACATTATCTGATGCAAAGGCAGAATCAGTGCGCAAGGCTTTAACTAAAGCTCTGAAATATTTACCTGAGAACTGCGTGAAACGTTGACCTATGACCGTGGACGTGAGATGGTAAAATTTAGGCATAGATGTATATTTCTGTGACCCACATTCACCATGGCAAAAAGGCACATGCGAAAATATGAATGGTTTAATTAGGCAATATTTACCTAAAGGGATTGATTTAAATCAGGCAGATCAGCATTATTTAAATCAAGTTGCCATGTCACTGAATACTCGTCCTAGAAAAGCGTTAGATTGGCTTACACTATTAGAGAAATTTTCTCAGCTTATTGATTATCATAAGGCTTTTGAAACTATCGCACCTCATGTTTGAATTCGCCCGCCTAAGGTGCTTTGATTCAGTTCTATTGAAGCTTTAAGATAATTTTCAAGCTTAATCTATACAGGTATATTTTGTTGAATTACGTTTTTTTATTAAGATATTTAAGGGAAAATTCTTACGGAAAAAATGTTTTTTATCACTGAACCATATACAAGTAGCTAAATTATCGTGCAATTTTTCAACCATCATTGGATGACTACCGTAAACTAGGTAAACAATATCACCAATATAGATATTATTCATCTTTAGTCAGCCAAGCATAAGATCAAAATTCTGAAACTTCTGATAAATAAATTAATGCCATCAATTGAGAACTTTTTTTAAGCTGAGAAAGCATTTATAAAGTCCAATTAAGTCCTTGTCCCATTTCATAAATAATGAGTATTAATGCAATTACCATTAGTGAAATCACAATGGCTTCGACCTTAGTGAGCATCTTAAATTCTCCACCTTTCATCTTTTATATAATAAACAAAGTGAACAATAAATAACAATAAGGTTACAAAAAAATTACTGGATGTTACAAAAATAGGGCTGGTAAAGAAAAATCTCTCAGAGGAGGTGCTAATTCTTTTCAAACTTAACCTTATGTACTGGGCGATGTCCTATATAAGACTCATGACCTACTGCGATCATATCAACACCACCTTCTTCTTCTAAACTTAATAAGAAAGTATGGACACCCTGCATGTCATTTAACTCAATATTATTGCTGATCCATTTCATCGTACCTGGTTCCATATTGTTTATTTCTTCTTGGATTTTATTGTAGGGGGGATTACCGCAGTTGACCATTTGCTATGCTCTTTTTATAATTTGCCATTAAATTATCTTCGCTATAAAAGATTTTTAAGAAAATCGGTCTGTATTTGGCCAATTAACGCTACAAAAAAAACTCATCCGATAAGTATTCTTACCTAAACCCAAGGTTCTATAACTTGGATCCTGAATATCTTACATACGCAGACATAGCTCATACATCGGAATTTAAACTTAGCCTCTACACTGAAATTAAGTTTTAGAAACATAGAGGAAATTCAGATGGAAAAGTATTCAAAGATTCTAATCCTGAGCTTATTTGGATTTACTGGAACAGTAGCTATTGCAGATGAATCCATTCCAATAGAAGCAACTGCCGCCGCCGAAGCACAACAGGTTGCTTTAGATTATGGAAATGAGAAAGACAAAAAATCTGAATCATCTGAAAGCCCTTAATTAAAGGAATGCCGGTCAGTTAAGAAATTGACTGGCATTTTCTTGGGTATTTCTGTGGTGTCCCTTTCATAACTCGTGGGCAACTCCTCACTCCCTCTCAGGCAAAACATATCTCTTAGATTTTTCCAGTAAACTTTCTAAATGTTTAGGTAAATTACCTGCGGAGTCTAAAGAGTCGAATCTTAATATATTCAGAATGCCAATAGATGCAATATGAAAGCTGGTTCTCAAAGGACTGACTTTTGCACGTTGAGCCATATGTTTCATTGTCTTCTTAGAATATTATAGGCAATACCCCCCATAATTCTTGATAAACTAAATCAGGTTGCTTGCTCCTCAAATGCTTGCCCTCCTGTAAATCACTTTTGATTTCTCGGTAACACATTTTTATTTCCCAGCGCTGAGCATAAAGCTTCGCCAAGCCTATCAGTGGATATGTCTTTGGGTCCATTAATAAAGTGATATAACGTCTAATTTTCCCTGCCTGCTTAACCTCAATCAAACGCGCTTCCCAATACCCTGTTGCCATTAGAGGCCAAAAGCCGCTGTAAACTGGATCCTGAACTAAAAATCTATAATCAGGAAATCAATAAAGAAGAATAGAAATTAAGTATGGATTGGCAGTCTAAAAACTTTCAAAATGCTTTCAGAACGTTATCGCAATAGAGCTAAAAGCCCCCCTTTTGAGATTCAATCTAGTTGCTGGAATTTATAATTTGCAACTGAGTAAGAATGATTTATGAAGGCGGTCTAATGCTAATCTAAGAAAATAAAAAAAATCCTAAAACCATTTAACTTCTTAGGATTTGAATGGGCAGGATATAAATATAAGCTTATGCTTGAATATCTAAGGTCATTTCAATTTTGTCCTGTGACCAGATTTCGATGTCATATTCAATCACTAGATCATCTGATTTTGAAATACGTTCAATATAAGTGGCGGTTTGACTTAAAGGAATACCTAAGTGCTGGCTCTCAAAATGAGACACACCGGTATTTTTAATTTTTAACTGACTACTCGTGTAATTATAATGAAAGTGATTTTTAATGACATCTTGTACCGAAGTAATCACATCATAATTCAGCACATTTGGAAACAGCGCAACAGGTAAATAATTATATTCTAGAAGTACAGGTACATCATCAGCATAACGTAAACGAATAATTTCAATAAAGCCCAATTTACGATTTTCTTCACTAAAAAGATTACTGTGATCCAATCGCTCCAACTGTCTGGTCGAGATTAGTTCAGTTCTGACATTAAAACCCTGTGCCTTCATATAAGAACGAAAATTTTCAATTGAGTTTGGAGAATATTGAATTTTTTTATTACTCACGAACCAGCCGAGATTTTGCCGTTTGAAAATTTTATCTTCGGCACGAAGCTGTTCATAGGCCTTACGCACTGTTTCCCTTGAACAGTCAAACTTTAATGCCAAGTACCGTTCGGATGGAATCATTTGATTAGAACTATAATTTTTCAATTCAGCCTCAATCAAATCTCTGATTTCCATATACTTCATTCAGTGAATCCAGTGAGTGCTCATAAATGATAAAGATAGTACTAAATTAAAGAACAGAGGAAAATTAAAAACAAGGTACGATCAGTAAAAAGATGCATTCCCTTGTTTTAATGAGAATGTTTAGCAGCATGATTAATACGTGATTCTGAGAGAATATCGTTGTCCATTCATAATGTTATCATTTATGCAAAAAGAATAGACTAAATTTGTCTAGTAGAGTGGTGACGGTTCAATCTAACTAAAAGGCATCTACCAAATGGCGGCTATTCGTAATAGTCGACTGAGAAAATCACGTACCTTGATTCTAAGCAGTTATTGCCCACCTCCATACTAGCACGTTTCCTGGCACAGTCCCTATCTGTACACTTGAATGCCTTTGACTATCTAAAGGTAATCTTTAAGAAAATGGGATTTATAGGGCAATATACTAAGATCTCTAGATCTGTTGAATTCGGCAAGCTCACTGAGTGTGGTTCCGTAACGTGACACTAGGTAACGTCTTGGGCTGCTGTCTGTAGGCAAAAATTAAAGCTGTGGTTTAAGGCTGGCATATTTTAAGATTTATTTTAATTTACCACTGATGTCTGGATTTTTAGCTAATTATACCATATCCAAAAAACATATATTTACTAATAATTGCTTAGGCTATTTATTATAAAAAACAACCATATATCATTGATATATGAACATTTATTTCTATTTTTTCTATAGACATAAATTAATTAATTTTTTAGGCCCCCATACACTATCTAAGCTGAGTCAATTAAAACCTGGTATAAGTCAATGTCACATTGACTTATAGAAATAATATTTAAAAACCTTTTTTTATTTTGAATTAGGGTGTCATCAATTAGCTTGAGAAAATCCTACCGGTCCTCATAATTTCTTCATGAATAAACGCTATGCATTAATAGATGATTGGTGGGAACAGGTTAAAGATCTGTTACCTGGACGAATGGGTACTGTTGGAGTAACGGCCAAAGATAACCGACTATTTGTTGAAGCGCTATCGTTCAGGTATCCCGTGGCGAGACTTACCCGAACGCTTCGGTGATTTTAGAGTAGTGCATACTCGTTTTAGTCTTTGGGCTAAAACAGGTGTGTGGCAGAGAGTCTTTGAAGTGCTGTCACATGACCGTGACAATGAATATGTGATGTTAGACTGCACCCCATTGTACGTGCTTACCAACACAGCGCTGGGGGGAAATCAGGCGAATAGGCGCAGTAAAGGGGGCTTAAGCACCAAAATTCATGCCCGTACTGATGCTTTAGGCAACCCGACAGGATTTTATCTCACGGATGGGCAGGTTCATGACTTAAACGGTTCAGATGTGTTGCTGGACTTATCGTTGAGCCAGACCTGGCTTATGGATAAAGCCTACAACTCCAGGGATCGGGTCATTAATCTAATTTTAGAGGCGAAGGGTCAAGTTGTGATGCCAGCGAAAAGTAATTCTATTGATCAGCGTGATTATGATTGACATATCTACAAGGCAAGACATCTGATCGAGAAATTTTTTGCCAAGCTCAAACAATATCGTGCTATTGCCACACGCTATGATAAATTGGCTCAAAACTTCTTATCAGCGATCTATCTGGCTTAATTGATGACACGCCCTAGTTTGAGATTGTCAAAAAAAAGTGTAGCAAATTGCTACACTTTTTCACTTTTCTGAATAAGCTGTTTTAAAAAATCTTCTAGTTGTAAGAGACTAGCTTCGTCAATTTCCGAGATATTCAGAGAAACCTTAAGCTGTTTTTGATTTAGTTTGATATTCCCCGCAATCTTACCTGCATATTCAATTTTTCTAACCACAGATGTTGTGGTCAGTTTTCCTGGATCCTGACTCAATATTTTTTCAGCATAGGCAGTAACTTTACTTTGCTCTAGTTTTTTGTCTTTTACTTTTTCCCAAGCCCCTAGCAAAGCCTTTTCGGCCTCAGAAAGTTGCTCTATATGATCCGACAGAAATTTTTTGAATGCAGTTGCAGCAGTACGACCTAGTAGGCCTGGTTCCACATCAAGGTCATTTAAAATTACTTGAGGCAGTTTTTCGTACGCTAAATACTTGTACATATCTTCGCGATTTAAACCCAGTGAATTGGCTAAACGTTGCTTGTTTTTCTTTAACTTCTCATCAAGTGAGTTCAGGCCAATAAAAATTTCATAATCTGTCAGGTCCTGACGCTTTAAATTCTCTGCTAAGGTTAACAAAGATGCTTCTACATTATTCGCATCAATGATAATGGCTTCAATCACAGACTTGCCGAGTAAATGGTGCGCCCGTAAGCGCCGCTCGCCTGCAATGAGTTCATATTTCAGATTATCAAGTTTACGCACTGTAATGGGCTGCAAAAGACCGACTTCGTCAATGGAATCCGCCAGTTCTTTTAATTGTGACTCTTCAAATAATTTACGCGGCTGGTTTGGACTACGGCTGATATCCTCAATAGGAACATTACGTCTAAACTCTTTCAGCTCTCTAATATTGTCTTTCTGTGCTTGCTGATGTTTTTCTGTATTCTGTTTTAGTTTCTGAGCTAAAAGCTCTTTGGTGCTTGCCATAATACTCTCAGGTTTAAACTTTAGCTACAATTTCATTGGCAAGGCTTTCAAAAGCCTTACGTACTTTTGAATTTTTTTCTACGTTCAAAAGTGATTGTTGCAGAATCGCTGCTTGATTAACTTTAGTACTTTGAGGAATGGTAGTCTCTAAAAGTTTTCCTACCTGTTTCAAGGCTTCATTCCGAATCAGCTTACAAACATTCTGACGTTCATCATGCTTAATTAGTAAAGCGCCTAAAAGCTCTAAATCTGGATTAATACGTTTGATCTTTTCAAGATGATTTAAAAGATCTGTTACCCCATACAATCCATATTGTGATCCGGATTCGATAGGGATAATGACATGTGTTGAAGATGCCAGGGCATTGCTGGTTAATAATTTAAGACTAGGTGGACAGTCGATCAATATAAAATCATAAAGATCTTTTAACAGTTCTAACTTGATATTTAACTCTTCAGAAGGACGGGGAGCTTCTTCTTTTAGTTGGTCTTCAGTTTTTCCTAAATTCAAGGAACCATAAATTAATGATACTTTTTCAAAGTTCGTTTCTTCTTGTAATGCATCTGCCAACAACGAAATATCGCCCACTAGTAATTCTGCTGTAGTCACAACAATTTCGCTTGGATGTTGGATCCCAATGTGTAAACTTGCGTTTGCTTGAGGATCTAAATCAATGACTAAAACCTTGTTGCCCAGATTGGCAAGTTCTGAGGCTAGGTGCACAACAGTCGTTGTTTTGCCACATCCGCCTTTATGGTTAGCAACAGTAATAATTTTTGCAGACATGCGTGTCAGATGCTTCCGTATTTGAATGTTTAGTAATATAAATAACTTTCACTCATCTTACTATAGTTTTAAAATTTATAAATCCTATTTGTTCAGATGTAAAACAGCTTAAAAATAAATCTTTAACTAAGCTAGCTTAATTAATAATTAGAATAATTAGTTATTTAGCTAATTAATAATTAAGAGTGCATTTTTATTATATAAAACAGATGCTTAGAGTTTTAAAAGTGGAAGGTTTGTCACCATAAAGTGGAAGGTCTGTCACTCTAAAGTGGAAAGTCTGTCACTCTAAAGTGGAAGGTCTGTCACTCTAAAGTGGAAGGTTTGTCACTCTAAAGTGGAAGGTCTGTCACTAGGGTGGAAGGTTTGTCACTGCTATTTTTTAAACCGCTATTTTTATTTAAAAATAATTTAAAAAACAATTATTTAATATGTTAATAAAGTCTCGTAACTAAGCCTTAAAGGTGGAAGGGTTGTCACTGTATGTTCTTAACCTGTGGATAATCTGTTTTTATTGGATATTTCCTGATGATTATATGTGCAGTTATACCTTTCGAATCTAACTGAAAGGTGGAAGCCTTGTCACATCAGGGTTTCTATTTAACTTAACCTATCTGAATGTGGGTGAAAAAAGTAAAAATAGTCATTCTAAACTGTAATTTCGGGGGCTAAAGGTGGAAGGTCTGTCACTGTAGGGTGGAAATACTGTATTTAATTCCACTTTAAAGGCAAAAAATCGGATAATAACGCTTTTTTTTGATGACGGACCTTCCACTTTTAGAATCTTGTGGTGAAAGTCTTGAAAGTTTTTCCACTTTTGTATATAAAAACTAAGTCAAATTATAAATATCACGGTTATGACAGAATCTGAACCATTGCAAGAAGAAACGAATTATATTCCCTACTGTATAGGCAACATTCGCCATAATGGCGTTGTCAGTACCAGTAACCGCTTAATTCGCCCAATCGAGTTGTCATCCAATGAATATAAGGCACTTCTATATGCAATGGCGGTTGCGAATTATAGTGAGAAAAATAGGGTAGATGGTGAAATTACCGAACAAACTTATATTTATTTGTATAAGGATGATTTGGCAGATTTACTAGGATTAAATAAACGTAACTCAATTAATGTTGCAATAGATCGGATCTATAAAGAGCTTTCATCCCGGGTAGCTCATTTTATTATTGAGGAGCCTGCTGATAATGGTAAGAGAAAGACTAAAAAAGTACATTCTGTCGTTCCCATTATCCGTGAGTTAAGATGGGAAGATGACTCTAAAAATGCGATTCAGATTCGTTTTACTAGTGAGGTGTTGCCGTATTTCACTCAACTGGCTGGGGGTAATTTTACTACCTATCAGCTAAAACATCTTTTTGCCCTAGATTCTGTTGCCAGTATGAGTCTTTATACTTATTTCATTAAAAACGAATTTAAGTACGCCAATCAAAAGAGTTATGAAGTGCCATTACTTTTAGAAAACTTGAAAGCACTGATTGATATTAATGAAACCAAATATGATCGCTGGGTAGATTTTAGACGCTATGTATTAGACAAAATAGTGGCAGAAATTAACGAAAATACAGATCTACAATTAGAGTATGAAACCGTTAAGAAAGGCCGTCCAATTGTAGGTGTGAATTTTAAACTGCATCATCGGATTGCTGATAAGGCACTGGATGAAATTGCAGTGATTGAAAAAATCTATCTTGATGTTCCATTTGAAGACAATGCATCCGTAAAAGAATTAGGGGCTAAATTCGATACGAATGTACGTTCTTGGTATATTTTTAATAATGATGAAAATTATCAGCAGTTCAAGAAGTGGTTTAAAAAAGTAGGATGCCTCACTGACTCTCAAGCAAATATTGTCATTAATGACACTTTATTCCAAATGGATTTTGCTGAAATTGGTATGGGGCTGAATGACTTTAAACGAAATATGAAGCATAAACTTAAAAATAATCCAGAATTCGTTCAAAGTATTCGTGAAAGACTGAATGATATTTTTGGTAAAGAGCTGATGTAGCGAAAAGTGTAGCAACTTGCTACACTTTTTTAAATATATGTTTGTAAAGTATACAAGTGGTAAGGACCCTAGGATAAAAACGACTCTGTTGGATAAAGGCTTTAGAGATAGATCTTCCCTAAGTTATCCAAATTCAAGTGACAACTTGGGTATGAGGTCTGCCTAATTCCTTAAATCTATTCAAAACGTAAGTGTTCGCTGAACACACCTTATGAATTCATCCTATAAGCCTTAATTTAGTCCCCACTTAAAAACAAGTGGGGACTAAATTTATGACTACAAATAACTAGGGTCTGTTGACATTTACTGTTCATAATTAACCCTATAAAGGTAGCCATAAAAATATACAGGCTAAAGCAACAGAACTTTGCTAATTTCTTTTGAGCTTGTCATATCGAGTAGCTATTCCTCTAAATTGCTTTAATCTACAAAACATATTTTCAACTAAATGCCTGATTTTAT
>NZ_JAMXXM010000033.1:0-20366 GCF_024129715.1 Acinetobacter lwoffii | reverse complement strand
ATCTTTTTGATCTTTTTGATCTTTTTGATCTTTTTGATCTTTTTGATCTTTTTGATCTTTTTGATCTTTTTGATCTTTTTGATCTTTTTGACTAAATCTGTATTTGCATTTCAGACATTGATAATCCTGAAACAGATTACGGTCGACAGAGACCCCGGCTTTTTTCCCCAGAAAATTACCGACCACACCGCCGGTAATCCCGACACTGATTGCACCGACAAAAGTGCCTACGGTTCCGCCGACAATCACACCTAAAGGTCCGGCTACTGTACCAATTGCAGCGCCAATCGATGCACCTGAAGCAGCGCCACCCACAGTCCCTGCAGTTGCACCCGCTGAACTCATGAGAATGCCGCCAATTTTCTTTAAATTCTGTTCATGATCGCGCTGTTCGATATCAGCTGAGCCACATTTAGGACATTGCATAGATTGTTCCATCAAGGATTGAGATGTGCTTGTTTTAGGTTTGTCGGGAATAGGATGTGTGCCCTGATCAGCACGTATTCATAACATACAACAACACACTAGATAAGTTTTGAATTCGCAAATCAGAAACATTGCATACTCACTTGATTCTAGTTGAGTTCACGCTAAAACATTGTATTTCAGCTGTAAATATATGCCTTCTTGGTTGATTAACGCAATTCTTAACCTGTCATTGAGGAAATGGCAAATCTCAAGATCATCAGAAATGTTCTTCTCTCATCAGTCTAAATATTGCGATCTTAGGTAGGCCATTTCTGGATTCGAAATGAAAAAGGAAGGGAAGTCGAAAAATATGTAAACGAGTTCTTATCAGGTCTATTCAAGTTTTCAGCCAAAATACATCTGAATATTGGCGTTTCTTTATAAGTCACCTTCATTGTAATTGATTAATTATATTTTAAATAAATCGTGACATTTATCCTTATTAAATAGAAGTTCTAATAAAATAAAAATTTACGACTTTTAAAATATAAAAAGTATAATAATTCTAATCTTTATTAGATAAATTTTTGATTATTGATAATATAAAAAATATATTATCTTAATCAAGTTTTTTGGATGAATTTTATATTCAAAAAAAATTTATATAATGATTTCTTACAAATCACAAATAATAAACAAATATATATTAATTTAATAAAAACAATAATTTATATTTTTAAATAAAACAAAAAAATATGTGAATAGGGATATTTTCTACATTTTATAATTTTATGTGATTTAATATTTTTCAGATAAATTTAATCTTACTTAAACGAAAAATTAAATAAATATCTTAAATCAGAGGATATTAAGATTATGAGAATATTAGTTATCAATCTGGGTTTATTAGGTTTATGTTTTCTGAGTAACGCTTATGCCACCTCTGATGAGTGGACTCAGCGTTGGAAATCATCCAGTGCCCGTTCCAATGAGAATCTAGTTCAAGCCAATCTGATCGAACTTAAGGAGTCAGACTATTATTCCGGATTAGGTAAAACCACCGTTCATAGCACTTCGACCACCTCCATCGGGACGGTAAATACCCCGACCAACAATATCAATGTAGAGGGTACAGACAACAGTATCGATATTAGGAGTGAGTTGCTGAATGAAGCACCAGTCAATTCAAATACCAACCAAAATCCTCAGCGCTGTCTTAATTTAAGTAACAGACCAGGAGAATCACAATGTTGAATTTCTCCTCGACCAGAAGACATATATCTTTCGTGAGTGCCACTGTCCTTTTCAGCTCTTTTTTAACAGGCTGCACAGGCTTGGCACCTTCAAACAAGAAGCCAGTTAGCTTGGTACAAGGCCCCCCAATTACTGATATTTTTACCCCTTTTGATATGGCTTTATCCTGCCTAAAAGGACAATTACGTAGTGATGTGAGTTTCTCCGTGGGGGCAATTCTGGATCAAACCGGTAAGGATGTAGTTACCAATGGTGGTAGCGGAAAAATGGTGACCCAAGGTGCGGGAGATATGGTGCAATCTGCTTTGTTTCAGGCGGGGGTAAGCTTAATGAACCGGCGTGATCCCCGGATTATCGAAAGCGAAGCCAAGTGGGGGATTCGTGATCCAAGACAAATCCAGGCCTCTGATTATTATGTGACAGGCAGTATTAACAGTCTGGATTTTATTCCGGGTGGTGGTTTTGACATGCAGATCGCGGGTGTTGGCCCGAATTATAGTCAAACCCGGATTATGGTCGGTCTGGATTTATCTTTGACCGATACCCGCAGCAGTAAAGTCGTGGGCAATGTTTCATTGCAGAAGCAAATTGCTGCACAAGATTATGGCTTGAGCGCAGGCAGATTCGCTGGTCGTACACTCTTGAACATTCAGATTGGAAAAGGAGAACGCGAGGCAACTAACTTTGCCTTGCGACAAATGTTGAATCTGGCCACTTTTGAATTGCTGAGTCAGGTTGTCCCACCCGCCGTATTTGAAAGCTGTCGTGCGCAGATACCGCCAGAGTTCGGTCAATTAAACTTAACCCGAAGTTCTGTGGCGCTGCATAAATACAAGAAAAACCAGCAACAAAATAGTACTGCTTCAAGCAGTGCTGTTCAGGAGTCAGTCTCAAGCCAAGCAGACTCATCTAATGAAAAAAATAAGTCAACCAACTCTCCGAGCAAAGATACAAAACCGCCTAAACAGAAAGAGTCCGAGGTGATTCAAAACCCTGAAGCGGAGCCTGAAATGAGTAAACAGGACTTGATTAAATATATCAGCAAGAAGCAGCGTCAATCTTCTTCAAATGAAAAGAATGAAGAAAAAGATACTCAAGAAAAGGCTGATAAAGAACAAGAAGATGAAAAAACTACAACGCTATGGGAGGCCAATCCTGAGGTGGTCGAAAATTACTGGTCTAGCACGCAGCGTGATTAAAAATATTTAAAAATGGGCTCGCTCCCATTATAAGAAGGAGTACTTAGCGAGAGGTACTTCAAAACAAAAGTAGGAAGAACAACGATGAAAAACACGATCAAAACAATCGCTTTATCCGTCGCCTTTCTGTCTAGTGCAGGTATGGCATATGCCCAAGATGGTGAAACACCTACTGATGTCACCGTAGATACAGGCTTACAAGCTACCCTGGATTCTATTTCTCAGCAGGTTGAAAATGGTTCTGCTTTGAATCTTGCAGTGAATACAGGTGATGTTGATGCAAGTGTCGATTTAGAAGCAATTGCAGAAGCTACAAGAGAAGCACCAGACGCCATTAGTTCAATTGAAGGTACAATTGAAACTACTGCGATTGGTGCCGCGAATACAGGTAGTATCAGTATTGAGCAGGGTAGCTACAATAAGGTGGTATCAGACATATCAGATGCAACGGATAACTACGACTACAGTGCAGTAACCAGTGCAACTAATAATTCTGAAACTCTAGAGGAGCTATCAGAGGTTGCGGATAGTTCAGATATCTCGGAAGTTGTGAGTTCGACACTAAGTACTGACTATAGTGAGGAAATCAATGAAACTTTAAGCAATTATAGTGTAGCGAATATTGCCTATAATGCGGGTGCTATTGATGCATCTGTCAGTGCTATTTCAGAAGGAACTCAAACTGCTATTAACAACAGCATCACAACTACCGCTATCGGTGCTGTGAATAGCGGTAGTATCACTGTGACTGTTAAATAAACTCTTTTTTCGAGGTGAACACAGGTCTAACTATTGGCAGATAGTTAGACCTCTTTATTTTATAATAACATCCACATAAATTGTTGTTTATTCATCGGATAAAAAAGTACTTATTTGTTTGACACTCTCTATTTCAGAAATTAAATAGCCTGGAGCTTAAGATTAAGCCATTTATCTAGGATCAAATCTGGAAGAATCAATAAGAACTTAGGCTGAGCTCTGGATATTTTAAATTTATATCATCAGAAAAACACAATAAAAAAAGAGCGCATCAGCGCTCTTTTAAAATTCATTGGCGAGCTTAGTCGCGAACAAATTCAACTGTGCCATTTGTCAAAGACTTTACGCGTGCCAGTGATTCCACACGGTAGCCTTTTTCAAGCAGCAGGTCACGACCTGGCTGGAATGATTTTTCAATCACAATGCCAATACCGACTACTTCTGCATTTGCCTGGTGAATCAGGTCTGCAAGACCTAAAGCGGCTTGACCATTGGCCAGGAAGTCATCGATCACTAAAACTTTATCGGTTGAGCTGATGTGTTTATTTGAAATCGCGATCGTGCTTTCAGTCTGTTTGGTAAATGAAAAGACTTTAGAGCGATATAAATCATCTTTCAGGGTCAGAGACTGGTATTTACGTGCAAAGATTACAGGTACGCCAAGCTCTAGGCCGGCCATTACGGCAGGTGCAATACCTGATGCTTCAATCGTAATAATTTTGGTAATACCAGCATCTTTAAACAGACGCGCAAATTCTTGACCAATCAGTTGCATCATGACTGGATCAATCTGATGGTTTAAGAAAGAATCTACTTTCAAAACTTCTTCAGAGAGAACGATGCCTTCAGCCAAGATTTTCTGTTCTAGTGCATGCACGGGAGAATCCTCAAGAGCAGGTGCTTTTTCAAGCAAAAGCGTATTGTAAAAAGCACCCGGAAAAAATCAAGTGAAATTCGCCAAAAACTTAGTTGCTTGCACCTTTATAGTCAGTTAACAGCAAACCATAGGAGGTTTTCTTGTCGACATGCGAAACTTTGACTGGAAGATAGTCAAGTTTTGGCGCCAGCCAGAAGATGGTCTCACGGCCTGGCTTGCTATGCTTCATCACCACTTTAATGGTATTAAAAGATCCGTATTTGGTGCTTATAGTCTCTGAACCCTGTTTGACAAACTTACGGCCTTCAACTTCTTTGGCATCAGCGATATAGTAATTTGCTTTCAGACCTGAATTTTTTAAATCTTCACGGATCTGCAATTCCGCATTCAACTCATCCAGAACATCTGCTCTCCAGGCAAAAGAACGTTTCTCATCGTCTTTCTTGGTACTGATGCTTTTGCTGGAAGGATTGAAATTAATACTCATGGTATTGTTATGCATCAGTACTTTACTGCTGCGACTGAAACTGCTTGAGCCGATCTTGCCATTATTAAAAGTAAAGCGGCTGGTTTCGGTTGCAGAGGCAATCCCCCCGGCTTTTGCAGCAAAGACATACGTCCAGTTATTGCCAGATTTACTTAGAGTCCGTGTTGCAGAACCCATATTCTTGCCATTATAGCTAAATTGATAACTGGCCTGGAAAGGAGTCATGGCAAAAGCCTGGCTAGAAATACCAGTGAACAGTATTGCGCTGCTCAGACCCGTGGTCATCACTAAAATTTTGAATACAGTCTTCGCCATCAGTTATTTTCCTATATTGATTCAATTGGCAAAACATATCACTTATTGCACCCTTTATTATTTGGGCAAAATATGGAAGTTGAAGGGATATTTCTGCCAAAAATGTATATTTCATGTAGTTTTATGGAACTTTTGTTCAAAGACTATGTTCGGCATGATTTAAGAAGGATCTTTCTGTTTAATGGGGGTGACCCGGTTGTCATCCATCTCGTCTTCATCCCAGTTCTCTTCCTGATCTTGGGAGAGTTTTCTAAACAGGGCGGCTAGATTGACGTTGCCAATCACCACCAGTTCGGCTTCACGAAGTACTGCGTGATTCACATGAACTTTGCCCAAGGTATCAATGACAGAT
The DNA here is from genome assembly GCF_024129715.1 of Acinetobacter lwoffii. Classification (GTDB taxonomy): domain Bacteria; phylum Pseudomonadota; class Gammaproteobacteria; order Pseudomonadales; family Moraxellaceae; genus Acinetobacter; species Acinetobacter lwoffii_U. The sequence continues at coordinate 14,715 of NZ_JAMXXM010000033.1, read as the reverse complement.
CGGCTTTTACCTAACCAGCGATTTAAATCCAGATAGAGCAAGTCATCGATGACTTTAATCACGCCCAGTTTTTCCAAAATCATTCCCAAAGGATCTTTATTCAAGACACGTTGATAGAAGAACAGGCCAAAACGCACGCCCAGTTTATACAGCATATTTGGATATTTGGCTTCAATCAGCTGGGTATCACTAATTTGCTCGAACACGATCAACTGGGTGGTTTTATTCAGTTCCATCTGTACCAGTTTCAAATCAACCGATAAAGTGACAATCAGGCCTTTATAATCCAGTGTTGCGTAGAGACGCAGCCAGTCTTCATGTAAATCTGCGTGTAAGTCTTTCAATGCATCGACATTGTCTGTGACAAAGCGCTGAAAGGTTGCATTTAGGAAGACTTGCGATAGGGGAAATTCACGCTCATCTTCAATAAATCCTTCCGCCCTCTGATACACTTGGCGGATTCGGTTGGAAATATTGGAAATTAGCGTTTGCATACTGAAGCGTCCTGGCAACTTTATTTTTGACTCGGGATGTATCTTGTCGAATTGTATGAAAAATACAAGCGTTCATGCTTGAAGTTTAGCAAAATAAATAGCACCATTTTTATAGTTTTAGTTATGTAACGTTGAAGATTTGATGGATTTGGCATTTTAAAAAGATAAATGACGAATCCGTTTATTTTTAATCTTTCAAATACTTTTTTGGGGAGCTGAACTCAGTATTGAGTTTGGGCGAATGTGAAAAAACGATGATACTCATGCCTCTGGTCAGAACTTGGTGGAAAGATCGAGTGTTTAGCAGTGCAGTGCTTGCCGCAGCCATGCTGCATTTGATCGTGCTGACACTGGAATTTGGTATGCCGCAAGATCGGGATACCAGTACCAAAGAAATCGCGGTCAGCTTGCGCCAGACTGATCAAAAAATTGAACATGCCGATTTTCTGGCTCAGACAGACCAGCAGGGTTCCGGTCAGTTTAGAGAGGCGCATCGCATGTCGAGTGATATGCCCTCGCCATTAATGGAACAGCAAGCCGGGGAAGAGCTGCAAAAAAGTCTGGATATGCTGCAACAGCAACAACAGCTCAGTTTTGAAGAAAAAGTCCTGATGACCACTTTGAGCTGGCAAAAGCAGGCGGAGGAAAATCAGCGTAAAAAAATGCAGGAGCAATTACAAAGCCAGTTTCAGGCCAAAGCGGCCATGGTCGCCAGTCTTGAAGCGCAATATTTACAGCGTCAACAAAATTTCAGTCGTCAGCAAAAAATTAAAACTGTAGATGGGATCCAGGCCAAGCAGGATGTTTCGGCCGCCTATCTGGAAAAGTTCCGCGAGAAAGTGGAATTCTATGGGAACCGTTATTATCCGGAAGCCGCCAAACAACAGAATCTGGCAGGGGAAGTGCGGTTGATGGTGATCCTGAACCAGAATGGCGGAATTCGTGCCATTCGGCTGATTGACAGTTCGGGACATGCCATGCTGGACGAAGCAGCCAAAGCTTCCGTGCGTAAGGCAGCCCCATTTGGTGCTTTCGACAGTAAAATGAAAGAAATTTCCGAACTAAGGGTGATTCGTACCTGGCGATTTGATCCGGCTGAAGCAGAGTTTGAAGTGCGTTAGACTATTTATTCATTTGTAAACCCTCCCTCTAACTCCCTCCCAAAGGGAGGGAGAACTATCATTGAGCTATAGGTATTAAAACTCCCTCTCCTTATGGGAGAGGGTTGGGGTGAGGGTAAACAATAAAAAAAGCGAGCCTTGGCCCGCTTTTTTTATGAAGAAATTTTAGTTTTGTTCCAGATAAGGATTTTCAAAGCCCAGCTTGGCCAGAATTTCGATTTCAATGCCTTCCATTTCTTCTGCATCTTCATCTGAAGTTTCATGATCATAGCCCATTAAGTGCAAGGTGCCATGAACCAGCATATGGGTAAAGTGAGTCAAAGGCGCTTTGCCCTGTTCACTCGCTTCACGTAATACCACAGGAATGCAGATCACCAGATCACCAATGGGAAATGCATCCAGAAACTGCGCCATTTCATCTGGAAGCTCACTCGGGAAAGACAGTACATTGGTCGGTTTGTCCTTGCCTCGATATTCCAGATTCAGTTTATGACTTTCGTCATTGTCGACACAGGCAATTCCGATTTCGCAATTACTCTGAGTGCCGATATGACGTAAAGTGGTTTCTACAACTTTTTTAATGTAGGCCCGCTTCAGTACCAGTTCAGGCGACTGAAAGTCCTGTTGTAAGGAAAGACTAAGTTTCAACACAAATCCTTAAGTTTAAAGCTTAATGCTGTGCGTCTGCCGCAGCATCATTTTCAGCGATCAAGGCTTCCTGACGTGCTTTACGTTCGGCACGTGCTTCAGCACTTAAACGCTGCTGTTCACTGTCCCAACCTTCGTAGGCTTCGACAATTTTCTGTACCAGCTGATGACGTACCACATCACGCGAATGGAAGCGGGTGATATGGATTTCAGGAATTTTATCAATCACACGCAAGGCATGTGACAGACCGGATTGCTGACCCCGCGGTAAATCTACCTGAGTTACGTCGCCCGTAATCACGGCACGTGAGCCAAAACCTAAACGGGTCAGGAACATCTTCATCTGTTCAGGCGTAGTATTCTGCGCTTCATCCAGAATCACGAAAGAATGATTCAGGGTACGGCCACGCATGTAAGCAAGCGGAGCCACTTCAATCACCTGACGTTCAATCAACTTGGCCACTTTTTCAAAGCCGAGCATTTCATACAGCGCGTCATACAAGGGACGTAAGTACGGATCGATTTTCTGGGTTAAATCCCCCGGCAGGAAACCAAGTTTTTCGCCGGCTTCAACTGCAGGACGAACCAGCAGAATACGCTGGATTTCATTGCGCTCCAGCATGTCCACGGCAGCCGCAACAGCGAGGTAGGTTTTACCTGTCCCGGCAGGGCCAATACCAAAAGAAATATCACTTTGCAGAATGCGCTGTACATAGCGTTTCTGGTTGGCACCACGCGGATTGATCCGGCCCTTACGGGTTTGCAGCCAGACATTGTCCAGCCCCGTATGTTCCTGATCATCCAGATCTTGCTGAAGCTCGCGGTCAGTCTGGCTGCCCTGAATCATCAGATGTAAAGTATCTGCACTAATCTGCTGACTATGTTCAGATTCTTCATGAAGACGTTGCAAGAGCATTTCGGCTCTCTCAACGGCATCGATTCCACCATCAATAATAAAACTTTCTCCACGATGGGAGATTTTGACGTCTAAACGTTGTTCAATTTGCTTCAAATGGCCGTTATAGGCACCTAACATGGCTTGTATACGGTCCATCGAAATTCCAGGAAAAGCTACTGTACGTCGAATCGCTGCAGTCAAGAGTGTTCCTTATGAAGTGTGCGTTATATGCTCTACATTACGCCACGTCAGGCTCAAGATTCAAGAGCTCACCGTAAACTAAATTCAAAGTTTTAATTTCGGTAATTTCAATCTCGGCAAAGCGGCCTACCCAGGCAGGGTCACCAATAAAGTTAACATAACGGGTATTGTCCGCCGTACCAACCAGAATGTTCGGATCTTTATCAGAAACTTTTTCGATGAGTACACGCTGGATAGTCCCGAGCATGGCATCCGTCTTGTCAATGCTTGAACGCTTAATCCATTGCTGAACTTTGGCTAGACGTTCTTTTTTCACATCTTCAGAAATCGTATCTTCCAGTTCTGCCGCAGGCGTACCCGGACGTTTTGAATAGATGAAACTATAAGAATGGTCGAAATCCAGATCCTGAATAAACTGATAAGTCTCTTCAAAGTTTTCGTCAGTTTCACCCGGGAAACCAATGATAAAGTCTGAAGATAGGTGCATATCAGGGCGAACTGCACGTAACTTTTTAATCTTCTCGATGTAAACATCAATGGTGTGGTTACGCTTCATAGCCTGAAGGACATCATTGGAACCGCTTTGTACCGGCAGATGCAGATGTGAAACCATTTGTGGCAGGTCACGATAACACTGGATCAGGTCGTCATTAAATTCCAGTGGATGCGAGGTGGTATAACGAATACGGCCAATGCCTGGAATATCTGCAACCAAACGTAACAGATCAGCAAAAGTACAGATATTGCCTTCGAAAGTTTCACCACGGTAGCCATTTACGTTCTGACCCAACAGTGAAATTTCACGCACGCCTTTTTCTGCCAGACCTGCAATTTCAGCCAGTACATCATCCAGTGGACGAGATACTTCTTCACCACGGGTATATGGCACCACACAGAAAGAACAGTATTTTGAACAGCCCTCCATAATTGATACGAATGCTTTATAGCCTTCAACACGCGGTTCAGGTAAAAAGTCGAATTTCTCGATATCGGGGAAGGAAATATCCACCAGTTTGATTTTTTCTTTTTTCGGCTTTTCAATCTGCTCAAAATGCTGATCCAGCATTTGCGGCAAACGGTGCAGGGTTTGTGGGCCAAAAATCATGTCGACATAATTGGCACGTTTCTGGATGTTATCTCCTTCCTGAGAAGCCACACAACCACCAACACCAATAATCAGGTCAGGATTTTTATCTTTAAGCTTGCGCCAGCGGCCCAGCTCGGAGAAGACTTTCTCCTGTGCTTTTTCACGGATCGAGCAGGTATTCATCAGCAGAATATCGGCATCTTTAGGATCGGTGGTCAGCACATAGCCATGAGAATCGCCTAACAGGTCTGCCATACGGTGACTGTCGTACTCATTCATCTGACACCCTTGTGTTTCGATGTACAGTTTTTTGACTGAGGCATCGCTAACTGGGGTGTGCGCTGGCTGGGTAACAGTGTTTTCTGAGGCAGCTGAGGCACCATTCGGAATGAAGGTTTGAACCGTCATGTAGGCTCCTACAAGGTAATACGTTGAAAGAGTGAACGAACAGCCTGATTGATGCATCAAACAGGTGAATAAAAATTCAATTCACGGACTGAAATACTGGAAAGTCGCATATTTTAGCAGGAAAGTTGCTTAAACTTATAGCCTAAATTAATCGTGGAAAAATATTGATTTATGGGCAAAAATTGTCTGTAGATTAATATTGCTTAATCATAAGGTTACATAACTGAACAATAGAGTTGGTTATAATCTTCAAACTAGCTCTTATGATATGCAACATGGGCAAAGCACAAAACCGATGATAGAAGGCAAAGGGATGTTGAAACACACTAAAACTATGTATAAATACTATAAATTAATTACTTTAAGTGTGGCATGTATCTGTTCAGCGAGTACACAGGCAGCAGAAGAACAATTTAATGATGCCTTGCGTGCAGCCAATGCAGGTAATACTGAACTGTTACAACAATATCGTCTGTCTATGCAGAATGACGCCTTGGGCTATTATCCGGAATACTGGATTTTAAACCAGAATCTTGCCATGCAGCCTGTCAGCCAGATTATCAGCTTTGCCCAACGTTACCCTCAATCCGCTATGGCTGAAAAGCTGGCAGCGGACTATGTCGAAGAAAAAGTAAAAATGGCAGACTTTAGCACTGCCCAGCCGGTATTGCCTTATGTGACCAATGCTGATCCTGCCGAAGCCTGTGCAGTGGCACAAGTGCGCGCCAAAGCTGGCGATGAACTGGTCTATGCCGAGTTTAAAGAAGTATGGTTAACCACCAATAGCCAACCCGATTCTTGTACTGGTTTAGGCCGGATGATGCTATCCAGTCCACTCATGACCTCAGAAGACCGTCAGCAGCGACTCTGGGGGCAACTTCGTGCCGGACAGTCAGGTCAGGCCATTGCGACAGCGCAAGGCATTGGTCTAAGTCTGTCTCTGGCACAACTGAATTCGATTCAGGCCAATCCCACCAATTATTTGTGGTCTGCGCCTAAAAGTACTGCGGCAGAGCAGGCCTATCTGATTTATGCACTGGGACGTCTGGCCGATAGTGATTTGGACTCAGCTTTGTCCATTGTCAAAAGGACTGCCGCAGGTACACCCGTACAGGTACAACGCGCCTTATATCGTGCTGTCGGTTATATCGGTGGCACCACAGTCATGAAAAACAACTTCAACCGTGAAGTGTTGAATGCACTAGATACCAGCTATGGTCTGCCATTTAGCCCGGAAGAAGCCGAGATTTATGCGCGTCAGGCAATTCGTTTTAGTGCCTGGGAAAGCCTGATCCGTGCGATTGACAGCATGAGTGTTAACCAGAAGCAGGAAGATCGCTGGCAATACTGGCTGGCACGTGCCAGCGAACAACGTGCTGATCGTGCTTCCAAACAGGCAGCAGAAAGTATTTATCGTAAGCTGGCGACCGGAGATGACTATCACAATCTTTTGGCACGCGATAAGCTGGGGCAGGTGACTGCGAGTACACCAAACCCGGCGCAGCCATCCAATCAGGCGATGCAGCGCTTGAATCAGGATATTCATTTCCGTCGTGCTTTCACGCTACGTAATATCAGCGCACCAGAGAACTACATTAACCGTGAATGGAACTGGGCAGTGCGTCAGGCTTATCTGAAGAAAGATGATGATCTGTTACTGGCAGCGGCAAAACGTGCTATGGACATGGGCTGGCATGATCGGGCCATTTATGCTGCCGATCGTACCGCGAACAAGCATAACTACAATTATCGTTATCCAATGCCACATCAGAACTATGTAGTCAGCCATAGTCGCAACGCCGGTATAGACCCGGCCTGGGCCTACGGTTTGATGCGTCAGGAAAGCCGTTTCAATACTGTGGCACGTTCACATGTCGGCGCGGGTGGTCTGATGCAGATTATGCCAGACACGGCCAAGCTGGTGGCACGTCAAATGGGTGAAGCTTATAACCCGGCGGCACTCACCGATATGAATACCAATATTCGCTACGGAACATTTTATTTATCTACGATTCAGCGTCAGCTTAGCGATAGTCCGGTGCTGGCAACAGCAGGCTATAATGCCGGTCCAAACCGTGCCCGCCGCTGGCAGCCGGAATTTCAGGGGATTGCCGCAGATCAATATACTGAAAGTATTCCTTTACTCGAAACCCGAGATTATGTGAAACATGTCATGACCAATGCCACGCATTACGGTATCTTGTTAGGACAGGGGGCACAGTCAGTGGGTAAACGCATGCAACTGATACCATTACGTAATACACAATAAAATTAAAATTATTGGGGGATGGTAATTTATTCATGAAAATAATGAAGGATCGTCGAGTCTGGGCTGGATCGGTTACGCTTGTGGTTTTGGCCAGTAGTCCGGCAGCGTTTGCTACGCCGACAGACTATGTCATGGATGTACAAATGGTCCCGGCCCTATGTAGCCTGTACCCTGAATATGCCAAGAAACGAAAATGTCTGGAAGGTTATTCGCTGAATATCTCCGGCTTATATCCTCAGACCACATCACAAAATTGTACGACCAATAGCTCTGCGAAACTGTCACCACTGCAGTCCAAGGTAGTGGCCAGGATCATGCCGGATGACAATACCCGGACAATTTTATGGCGCAATATCGGTGGCTGCGTGCCGATGAATGCCAGTCAGTATTTCCGGACGATTATCAATTATGCAGATCGTCTCAAAGTGCCTGCGGAACTGACGGAACAGGAAAATATCACGATTTCTGTCGATACATTGCGAGCCAAATTCCTGAAAATTAATCCGCAATTACCGGGCAATGCCTTGCGATTCAACTGCCAGCAGACTCAGTCAGCTAGCGTGCTTACCTCGATCAAGGTCTGTTATCGCCCCAATGGCAATTACAAATCCTGTCCTGCCAACATTATTAATACATGCCCAAAAACTGTCACAATAAAAGGAACATACTGAGCTTTTTTGCCGATTTAATTTATATTTCCTATCAGACTTTAGGTGAAATCCGTCCTCTTTTATATGCATCTGGCAAAGGATTGGAGTACAATCTTTCGCGTTTACGATTATTAGATTAAATACTAACTATTTAATCGCATTGAATATCCTCAATTGGAGATAATTAGATGAAGCAAGCAGTTCGTGTTGCCGTTACTGGCGCTGCAGGTCAAATTGGTTACAGCCTATTATTCCGTATCGCAAGCGGCGAAATGCTAGGTAAAGATCAACCAGTGATTTTGCAATTGCTCGAAGTTCCTTTTGAGAAAGCTCAACAAGCGCTTAAAGGCGTAATGATGGAGCTTCAAGATTGTGCATTCCCATTACTAGAAGACATGATCGGTACTGATGATCCTAAAGTTGCATTTAAAGATGCTGACTATGCGTTATTAGTTGGTTCACGTCCACGTGGTCCAGGTATGGAACGTGCTGACCTGCTTAAAGTGAACGGTGAAATCTTCATCGGTCAAGGTCAAGCATTGAACGAAGTTGCAAGCCGTGACGTTAAAGTTCTAGTTGTTGGTAACCCTGCAAACACGAATGCTTACATCGCAATGAAATCTGCTCCAGATCTTCCAGCGAAAAACTTCACTGCAATGTTACGTCTTGACCACAACCGTGCTGCATCTCAAATTGCTGCTAAAACTGGTAAAGCGGTTAAAGACATCAAAAATCTTACAGTTTGGGGTAACCACTCTCCAACCATGTATGCCGACTACCGTTTTGCAACAATTAACGGCGAAAGCGTTAAAGACATGATCAACGACCAAGAATGGAATGCAAATACATTCCTTCCGACTGTTGGTAAACGTGGTGCTGCGATTATCGAAGCACGTGGTTTGTCTTCTGCTGCTTCTGCTGCTAACGCTGCAATCGACCATATGCGCGATTGGGCTCTTGGCACAAACGGCGAATGGGTAACGATGGGTATCCCTTCTGACGGTTCTTACGGTATCCCTGAAGGCGTAATGTTCGGTTTCCCTGTAACAACTGAAAACGGTGAATACAAAATCGTTCAAGGTCTAGAAATCGACGAATTCAGCCGTGAACGTATCAACGTTACGTTGAATGAACTTGAAGAAGAGCGCGCAGCAATTGCTGACATGCTTAAATAATTTGATCTGCACAGATTAAATTAAAAAGCACTCCATTTGGGGTGCTTTTTTTATATCACTCACTTTAATCAACAAAAAATAACAAGCTGTGAAGGAGAGACAACTGAGTTTTCGCTATGAGCCATCTAAGGTAGAAACAAGATTATAGATAAAAAGATGGAGGTTCAGATGTTAGAGCAACGCGCTACCTTCGAACTTTTCTTTGAACAATTGGGTCTGGATTCGAGTCCGGAAGCCATTGATGAGTTTATTAGTACGCATCAAATTGGTATGGATGTACCGCTGCATAAAGCTCCCTTTTGGAGTAAATCACAGCATGACTTTCTGATCAGTCACTGGAAGAAAGATGATGACTGGGCCATTTTTGTTGATGTATTGAATGAACAATTACATATTGAGGCAGAGGGTTCAGGTTCCTGTGACATACCCGGCCATAAATCAACCTAAGAATTCGAATCTCAACACGCTCATAATTTAACACTACGATGGAGTCTATTTATGCTTACGGAACAACAGTTAACTTTAGAATTATTATTTGAACAATTGGGTTTGCCTTCTGATGAAGCCTCAATTAATCAATTTACCCATACCCATCAATTGCCATCTGAAGTCGCATTGCCAGATGCCGAATTCTGGAGTGAGGGACAAAGTGCCTTCCTGCGTGAACATTGGCACCAAGATGATGAATGGATTGTCATTATTGACAAGTTAAATCAGCTTTTACATGTGGAAAGCGACAAACAAAGCGTTTAAATGCATTCATACAAAAAGAAACAACAAACCTAGTCAAAGGACTAGGTTTTTTTTGTCTTATCTTATAAGTTAGATCTATAAATAATTACAATTTATCTGATATAAGGAGGGCGCGATGCTCGCAAAGAACCAACCATCCTTAGAGCTCTTATTTTCTCAGCTCGGTCTCGCCAATAGTCCTGCGGCTATTGAATTGTATGTACGCACCCATCAACTGCCAGCAGGGCTGTCCTTGCATGATGCGCCATTCTGGAATAAAGCCCAGCGTTCTTTATTAATCAGCCATTTGGTACAAGATGATGATTGGGCAATTTGGGTCGATGAACTGAATCAGCAACTGCACATGGACGCTTATAGACGTCAACCTGCTTAACTGTGTTATATCTTGGTATTACTTAAAAAATGAAAGTGATGCTCAAAAGAAAACGCCTCAAATGAGGCGTTTTCTTTGACGCTGTTAAGCTTAATGCATTTTGCTTTGTAATATTTTGTTAAACCATTCGTGCTGACGATAATCATTAAATGCATGATGCTGCTGTAATAATTCCAGCTCAAATTCGGCAGTGTTGGTGTACTTACCTAACCAGTGGCGAGTCAGGGCTGGCTCATTTTTACTGGCACTGGCATAGGCCAGGAAGAAATAAATATCACCATGCTCATAACTGGCCATTGGCTTTAAAATTTGCTGGGTAATCAGGGCAAAATGGTGATCTTTAGTCAATTCAAAGAACATCATATAGGCCTTGGCTAGATGCAAAGATAGGTTGATATACATGCGCAGCGGCATTTCTTCAAATTCTACCCGGCCTTGTTCCAGCAACACTACGGCTTCTTGCAGGAAATGTCGCTGTTCCTGACGCAGTTCACTTAAAGTCACCAGCTGTAAACGAAGATCAGCGCGTTCAAGCGTTAATTCCGGCGTATTGCCTTTTAAATACAATTGGTCAGTTTCACCCAGACGTTGAATAATCTGTTTGGTTGTTAATCGCATCAACGCAATCCTCATTTCTCAATAATGGCTATATGAGGTTGAAAAAATAAATTTAAAGCATGAGCGAGCATTAGATTAAGGCTGTATCGCTTCTTAACCAGGCCGTAATGGATAGGCGTTGCTGTTTAGAGATTAAAACTTCATGTAATAAATCGCTCTGGAACAGCGCCATTCGGTTCGGTTTTGGCTGGATAATATGCCACTGGCCATGTTTGTCCTGCAGGCGTAGTTCACCGCCCCAGTCCGTCTGCCATTGTCCATGTAAATAATACACACTGGAAATCATCCGGCCATTTTTATCTTGAGGATTGTCGCGGTGCAGGGTATAGAACTCACCCGCGTGATAGCAAGCGAAATGTGCTTCGACATCTTTGATGCCTAAATAAAACGCGCGGTTTAAAATTTGGGAAAATTGTTGAAGTGTTTGGATGTGTAGGTGGGAAATTTGAAATTCAGGTTGTAACCAAAGAATATGATCACTACGGATGTTGTTAACTACACCATTTTGAATGGCTGCATTACGAAATTCGTTTAAGTGGCTTAAGCATTCTTGGCTCACTGCATGTTGATATTCGCTAGAGTAAGCATCGTCAACAATACTAAAGCCATGTTGATCTAAATCATCTAAGATTTGATCAACATTCCAATCCCCTGGGATGATAACTGCTTCCATTTTTTCAATTCTCGATAGTGTGGTAAAAAAAGGTCCGCTATTTTAGTTCAATAATCGTTTCTGAACGAAATAGTTTTTCATGTTAAAATAGCAATTGATCTTAGGAATAATTGAAACATGAATTACCGTCACTCTTACCACGCAGGCAACTTTGCCGATGTCATGAAGCACGTTTTATTGCTTCAGTTGTTGACTCGACTGAATGCAAAAGACAAACCTTATCGCTATGTAGATACACATGGTGGTGCAGGTAAATATGATTTGTCGACTGCCGAAGCGCAAAAATCAGGTGAGTTTTTAAACGGTATTCATCGTCTTATTAAGCTGGATGATTCGATCAAGCGTAATGCACCTGAAGGCGTACAACAATACTTGAAAATTGTTGAAAACATGCGTGAAAACTTTGGTAAGGGTGCTTATCCGGGTTCGCCGTGGTTTGCGCTAGAAGGCATGCGTGAAATTGATAAAGCGACCATTTTTGAAATGCAGCGTGATGTATTCCAGCAACTTCGTCATAATATTTTTGACAAGCGTGCCGGTTTGCATGAGCGTGATGCATACGAAGGTCTGTTGGCAGTCATTCCGCCAAAAGAAAAACGTGGTCTGGTGATGATCGATCCGCCATATGAACTGGAACGTAAAGATTTCCCGCAGTTGGTCGAACTGCTGGTTGCTGCGTATAAGAAATGGCCGACAGGTGTATTTGCCGTTTGGTATCCAATTAAAGACCGTGCCATGATTGAACGTTTTGAGAAGAAAATGTTTAAGACCGGTATCCGCCGTCAACTGGTGTGTGAAGTCTGTGTATGGCCGGATGATACCCCAGTAGGCCTGAACGGTTGTGGTTTGCTGGTGATTAACCCACCTTGGAAATTCTCTGAAGATGCTGATGAAGCACTACAGTGGTTATTCCCGCATCTTCGCATGAGTGAAAACGGTGGTCACGCTGCAGTTCGTTGGTTAGTGGGCGAATAATTTTTTCAAAGATCAGGTCATAGCTAGGATCGACAAGAATGACAAATATAAGCAAACCGGAACGTGACTCTTCAACTGAAGTGCCTTTCGATGGCATCACCTTTGAGGTAGAAGAAGAGGAGCATACCCAGGAAGGGCAAAAAGTTAAGCGTCGAGGCATCTATCTATGGCCGAACCTGATTACAACGGCAGCGTTGTTGTCAGGTTTCTACTCGATTATTGCCAGTATGAATGGTGATTTTCAGCAAGCTATTTATGCGATTTTTATTGCGGCATTACTGGATGGACTGGATGGACGTGTGGCACGTGCGATTGGTGCACAAAGTCCGTTCGGTGAACAATTTGACTCGCTTTCTGACATGCTGGCTTTTGGCGTAGCTCCCGCTATTTTGATGTATAGCTGGGGCTTGAGTGATTTGGGCCGTATTGGTCTGGCGGCTTGTTTTGTTTATACCGCATGTGCTGCGTTCCGTCTGGCACGCTTCAATGTACAGATTGGTGTGGTCGATAAACGTTATTTTATTGGTGTCGCAAGTCCTCTGGCTGCCATCATGATTGTGTCACTGGTCTGGGTCGGTCTGGATTTTCCAGAAATCTTTGATATTCGTGAACCTTCTCTTCAGGTCATTAATGCAGTGGTCATCATTGCGGTGGGCTTGTTGATGATTTCCAATATCAAATACTATTCATTTAAAACTGTAGAACGTAAACGGGTTCCATTTTTTGTCCTACCAATTGCCGTATTCGTCTTTGCAGCGATGACTTATAATATTCCTGTCGGCATTCTGGTCATTTCTATTCTCTATGCCTTGTCTGGTTTTGTAACCACCTTTATGGCAAAAAGATCGAGTACATTATAAAAAGATAAGGAGTCTGAGATGCGGTTTCTTCAAGATTTTTTAGATCGTTCGAAACAGCTGAATCAGACTCCTACTGTTTCGCGCCATCCCGCCTATCATGGCCCCACCTCAAAATATAAAATTATTCATCAGGGTTTGATGATCCCCGGGCTTCCGGCACCCCTCTATTATTTAAACTTTCTGAGTATTATCGGGCAACCCAATGCACCCATGCTGGCAAACCCGAGTGCAATCGAAACCACAGCCTTAGACACCGCTACCGTGATTTGCAGTTCGAGCCCACATATGGTGGGACAATTGCATCACTATTCGGTCAAGCAGGACTGTCATTTTAGATCAGGTCTGTTTCAGTTTCTGGATCGTGAGCAATTGAGCGGAAGTTTTCCAAATTTTCGTTTGCAGCGTTCTGACTCGGAACTCAGTTTTGATTTAAATATTCAAACCACTCAACTGATTTCTCATTTTACCCAAATGCGGTTTTCCTTGGCAGATCACTGGTCTTTGCTATGTCATTGTCAGGGAACGGTGAACTATAAAGCGCAGCAATATACGATCGATGGTCTTGGAAGCTTTGAATACGCGCGGAGTTTTAACTTTCCTTATCTACCTTTGGCCTTCCTGACTTATCAAATTATTAATCTCAGTGAAAACAGGCAACTGTTGTTGGCGCAGATTCGGGATGGTTTTAATCGTATTGTTCAGTCGCGGATATATCTCCGTGATTTAAAAAACATGCGGACCCAAATGTTCGATCGCAAAGTTTATTTTAAAGTTCATCGTGTTTATCCGCGTGTCACGACACCTAATGGGCAGAGTATGTATTTGCCGCGCGAATTTGAATGGTGTTATGAAAATGCAGACGGTACTTGTATCTGGGTACAAGGTCAAAGTCGTGGAGATTTTAAATTTGGCCTGGCAGCGGGCTATGTAGGAAGTTTTAGTTATCAAGTGAAAATAAATGAAGAAACTGAAAATGGGGAAGGGGGTTATTGTGAATATATAGATTGCCGGCCTTTACGCTTTCAGGAACAGAATAAAACTGAAAAAAGATTAAGTCATTTATCCAATTCAGTCCCTTTAATGCTCAAGAAATGAAGAAAATTGCGATTTTTGTAGAATAAATAAACAATCGTGATGATTTTGCTGAATTATTTAAAAATAGGGGTTGTATTGGGTTGGGAATCCTGTAGAATGCACATCCATCGGCGGTGATGAAGATTAAAACTTCTGATAAAACAGTGACTTAGTTAAGATTGACTAAGTTGGGTTTTAGAAAGAAAGTTTAAAAATAGTTTTCATTACTGGTTGACTTTCTAGAGATAGAGAGTAATATAGCCGACCTAGCTTGCTGGTGACGAATCAGCAAGAAGATCATTAAGAGATTATGAAGAACAACTTGTGTGGATTTTTACTGGTTGATTGATCGAAATTATTTTCATTGATTGATGGTAGAAATTACTCGAAGTTTATTTGAGAAATATTTGTCAGAAAATTGATGAGCCAAGATTGGCA
>NZ_JAMXXM010000032.1:0-26194 GCF_024129715.1 Acinetobacter lwoffii | reverse complement strand
AAAGTCTGTTGCCTGAAGCATTAAGAGATGAGAATCCACTGAACCTGCTGAGACTCGTCAATGGGGAAATGACTCAAAACAGAATTTAAAAGAGACGACAAGAACAAGAATGCGGGGAGCTTTATTCATCTCAGTGAGTTGCCCGCTTTCAAAAACGATAGATAGCCAAATACATTATCAAATGCTTGGAATAGATGAAGTATGAATTTATCTGTTTAACCCAAATAACAATGATTTCAAAAATAAATTAAGAAACATTTAAGGATGAATGTATGAAAACACTTGTGAAATTTTCATTAGTAATAGGGACCTGTATGTCTTTTTCACCTGAACTATTAGCAAATGAATTATTGGAAGATGGTCAATTTGATTTAATTAATCGTAATTTTTATTTTTATCGCGATTTTAGAAATGGAGCTTTCAATCCTTCCGGTGCGAACACGCAGTTGCCAGAAGAAGATAAAGAGGGCTATCGTAGTGAATGGGCACATGGGGTTATTGCAAAATATACTTCAGGATATACTGATACTGCCTTGCAAGTAGGATTTGATGCTTATGGCATGGCAGCAGTAAAACTATATAGTGACGAATTTAAAACCGGCACAAACTTGTTAGAATTTGACTCTGCAACAGGTAAGACTAAAAGCTTCAATGGAGAAATTGGAGGTGCTCTAAAGGTCAAATATAAGGACACTATATTGACTTATGGTAATCAATTTCCCAATGTTCCAGTTATAGCCACCAATACCTCTCGCTTACTCCCATCTGTAAGTACGGGTATAACTTTACAGAATAAATCTATAGATCATTTGGAAATAAATGCCGGTTATTTTTATAGTATGAATCCGGTAGATTCTACGAAGGATTTAAACTTTTTTACCACAGATTATGGTCCAGCTGCTGGAATTAAAGCGGATAGTGTCAGTTTTGCTGGAGGAACATATAAATTACCAAACTCATCAGTAACCGCCTATGCTTCTGAATTAGAAGACGTGTGGACACAGCTCTTTCTAGGCGCAGATTTCCAACATGCTTTTGAAAATGACCACAAACTAAAAGCTGCCTTTGTTGGATATAGTAATAAAGATACGGGTAAAAAAATTGCAGGCAATATTGAAGCAAACATTCTGTCAGGTTTAGTGGGATATCAAATAGATCAGCATATTATTTCTTTTGGATATCAGCAGGTATTTGGGGATGAGCCTTTTGACTGGGTAGGATATTCAACTATAGGCGGAAATGTTTCAATTCTAAATGCAGCGCAGTTTGCCAGTTTTTCTGAAGCAAAAGAAAAGTCACTACAGCTTAAATATGAAACAAGTCTTGGCTCATATGGACTACCAGGCCTAAGCTTAATGGGGCGTTATATATATGGTTGGGATGTAGACAACAGTAATAGTGATAATAGTTTTTATAGACAGAGATTTGTTTATGATCCAACCAAAGACAATAAGCATTGGGAACGTAATCTTCAAATTTCTTACAAAGTTCCAAGTGGATTTGCTAAGGGTTTGGATATAAAGTTACGTCAAGCTACCCATCGAGCCACCAAAGGTTATCGTTATAATGATATTGATGAAGTACGCGTAATTATTGAGTATCCATTGTCATTTTAATTATATGCATGTTGTAAGTTCTAGCAATTAATTAGTGATTCACAATTTGATTAGGCTTTGTTGCATAAATATCTAAGACTATGATTTTTTTAATTCATTTTTGGATTAAAAATCAAACAAATCTTTAAGAATCAGCATCTTGAAGAATGTTTATGCAACAAAGCCTCTTTATTTTATAAGAAAACTTAGCGTTCTTTATTAACCAATACATCATAAATAATATGCGCAAATTGCTTCATCTTCGTAGGATCACTCATCAACTGTGTCATTTGCTCCATATGCGCTGCATTACTGTCTAATACAGCATCATCAAGCGCCGTATCAAACTCACCTAGCATGGCCTGTTCACGAGTGTTGTTATGAATCTGTTTCATCATTCGTGTGTTCTCGGACATCTTGTCAGCAATGGTCAGAGCATAGTTGATCATGTCTTTCTCTGTCAGATTGTCCGTCACAAACAGATCATTCATCCGGCTTAAAATCTGCGACAAAAAGTCTTCTTTCTTGTCTTTCGGCTTTGCAGTACCCAGTTCATTACCAGGTTCAAGTTTATGCTCAGTACTATCTGCTTTAAGCTGAATATCCTGCTGACGAAGCTTAGACAAGCGGTAATGGCTCATCGCCACATTGCTCAGATCAATCTCATCTTCATCTGCTGCTTGTTCACGCAGCATTGGGCGTAGGTTACGCGCAACAAGACTGAGCTTCTCAAGTTCTTGATCGTCATACTCCACGATCTGAGACATAAACTCATAGAAACGGGTAAAGCTACCTAAGTCCTTTTTGAAGATTTCCAGAGCATCACGGGCTTTCTTCGCTTCTGCAAACTCATTTTCAGCATTGGCTATCAGTACAGCGTCAGCTGTCTGCTTACAGCGTTCTAAACGGTTCTTGATGACATCATAATCATTGATGGCTTGTTTATAACAATGCTGCCAGCGTTGTAAAGCGGGCTTACAGATGTTTGCGAGGGCTGCACTGGATTTATTTTTGCTGTAGAAGGCCTCAACGAACTGTTCTACCTCAGTCCAGAGGAAAATACCTGAGGCTTTCAGCTTTTCAAACAGATCATAAACCTGATCGGGATTGGATACATCCGCCAGTTCTGCTGTTTGATAATACGGCTGGAAAGCATCGAGAATGTCTTGTGGATCGTTAAAGAAGTCCAGCACAAAGGTGCCTGTTTCAGATTTCGCAGGATAGATCCGGTTTAAGCGCGATAAGGTCTGTACACACTCCACGCCACCCAATTTCTTATCGACATACATTGCACACAGTTTTGGCTGGTCAAAGCCAGTCTGGAATTTATTCGCCACAATCATCACCTGAAAGTCATCGCTATCAAATGCCTTACGCATCTCACGACCTTTCAGATTCGGGTTCATATTGCTTTCAGTAAATTTCTGACCTAACAGATGGCTACTGTCTGCATCATTGGCATTAAATTCTACATCGCCTGAGAATGCCACCATGGCTTGAATGTTGGCATAGTTCTGTTCAGTAATGTATTTATCAAAGGCTTGTTTATAGCGTACCGCTTCTTTACGAGAACTGGTCACCACCATGGCTTTGGCTTGTCCGCCGAGTAAGCCCATAATATTTTTCTTAAAATGCTCAATAATGATATGCACTTTTTGCGAGATATTATGATCGTGTAAGCGTACCCACTGATTCAGCTTGGTCTTGGCTTTCTTGGCATCGACCTGAGCATCTTTTTCTTCGATCTTCTGCTTCAGCTTATAGATCACTTTATAGTTGGTGTAATTCTTCAGCACATCCAGAATAAATCCTTCTTCAATCGCTTGGCGCATTGAATAGACATGATATGCCACAGGAATATTGGTTTTAGACGGCGGCATGCTTGGATCGGGCAAGCGTCCAAACAGTTGTAAGGTTTTATCCTTTGGGGTTGCGGTAAAGGCATAGAAGCTTAGGTTTGCACTGCCCTTACGTGATGCCATCACCGCATCGAGTACATCTTCAGAAGAAAGCTGTTCATCTTCATCACGCTCTTCAATCATCAAAGTTTCTTTGAGCTGACGCGCCGTGGAACCGCTTTGCGATGAATGGGCTTCATCGGCAATGACGGCGTATTTACGTTCTTTTAAACTGGCGCTGTTTTCAATAGCACGCAGTACAAACGGGAAGGTCTGAATGGTGACGATGATAATCGGCTGGGCCATTTCCAAGGCTTTGGCCAGTTTCTCGGATTTTGAGCCATCACCTTCTTTATTGTTAATCCGCCCCACGACACCATCGGCATGTTCAAACTGATAAATGGTATCTTGTAGCTGTGCATCCAGAATGGTTCGGTCTGTGACCACAATTACAGAATCAAACATCTTTTTATTGTTGGCATCATACAGACTGGACAACTGATGCGCCGTCCATGCAATCGAGTTGGATTTACCTGAACCTGCACTGTGCTGAATCAGGTATTTTTGTCCTGTGCCTTCAGCCAATGAATCTTTAACCAAGTTATTCACCACTTTCCATTGGTGATAACGGGGGAAGATCAGGCTTTCTTTTTTGTATTTGCGCCCTTCCCAGTCTTCCTTTTCTTCAATCTGTAAATGAATAAAGTTACCCAAAATATTCAGCAAGCTATCTGGGGTTAGGACTTCATTCCATAAATAGCCTGTGGCATATTCATTCACATCTTCAGGCACATCATTGCCTGCACCTTGATCTTTGGTGCCTTTGTTAAATGGTAGGAAGTAGGTGCTGTCACCATTTAAATGCGTCGCCATATAGACTTCATACTGACTGACGGCAAAATGCACCAATGCCCCACGCTTAAACATCAGCAAGGGTTCAGGCTTATTGGTTTCAGGGTCTTTGGGCAATCGGGTTTTTCGGTACTGTGTCATGGCATTTTGCACAGCCTGTTTAAACTCGGACTTGAGCTCCAGAGTTGCCACAGGAAAGCCGTTGATAAACAGTACCAGGTCAATCCGCCATTTTTTGGCTTGCTTGCCTGTTGCCTCTAATTCAGCTTTGGATGTGTATGGGCTATACACCAGTTCAGGCACGACACGGCAGATATTTTGCTGATAGCGCTGATTCAGTTCGGGGTTTAAACCATGTTCAGGTTTAAACTGACAGAATGAAAAGCGTGTGCCACGGGTCTTGATGCCATGACGGAGTATGCCCAATGTGCCATAACTGCGGGATTCAACATCGGTGGCATTGATATCGGCTTTTTTAAGCTGAGCCACGACGGTATCTAAAAAATGGCGTTCGGTATCATTCGGGAAGATGTTTTTAAATTTCTGCCACTCGACCTGTTGGGTCTTTTGTACAAAGTCGAGTACGTCTTGCTCATACAGGGCTTTTTCACAATTGTAGCCCTGCCCAGAACCCACAATCCAGCCATGCGATTGCATTTGCGCAATAATATCTTGCTGGAAAATAGTTTCTAAAGTTGCATCCGATCTCATGTTTCCCCTACCCCTAAATACTCAAATTTCTTTATTACTGTTCTATTTGCCAAATAGGATGGCTTTGCCAATTTTCAGGGAAGCCCATCGCTGTTTTTGATATGTTGTGATGTGTCAAAAGCAGATCAATCAGACGTTTACGCCATGTATGCTGCGGGGCGATTTTGTCCATGAAATAGAGTAGAAATACCAGACTGTTATAAATTTTTCGATCTGCTGCGTTGGTATTTTCAAAATTGCATTGCACCCGAAGCCCCATCGGCTTACTGCGCGGCTTGGCAATGGTTTTGGTAAATTTGCGGTTCCATAGTCTTGAATGATGAGCACAGGTATTTCTTAAGTAGACAAAATGCTGCAATAAGCCTTCAAACTGTTTTTCATCGCAATCAAAATGACTGGAAATGGCTTTACGTGTCTGAATCGGTGCCAAGAGCTGATACCATTTGGACAGTTGCCCAAAACTCATGACTTCGCAGGTTGCCCAAATCGGTGGTAATTCAGGATCATCATAAGTACGTTTATAGTGTTCTATAAAGACTTCATCTGCCCGGAACACTTCAGTTTTCAGTGATTCGAGTAAGCTTTGCCATCTAAAGGTGGGTTTAAAGTATTGCCCTTGCAGATAAGCATGACAACCATGCCGATGTGCCAATTCATAGGCAAAACGGGTACGAACGGCAACCTCCAGGCGTTCTATGGCATCTAAGATGAGTAACCTTAATTCACGATCAAATACATACAGCGCTAACACCTGTTCAAAACTGGTAATTGTGCATCTTGCTCATTGGCAAACTGCATGCCACGCGCTTTTAATAGCTCAATTTGCTCAGCAAAGGTTTTGGCAGGCTTGTTAAAAGATTTCATAGATGGCTTGCCCTGATTGTTATATTTTTTAGGGCTCCAGAAACAAGTAACCCGACAGTTTGAGGATGCAATTGCTTGCCTAGCCTTGTCGGGTGTTGTTGAGCATATAGTGAATCATTGCAATTATTTATGCAATGATTTTTTGTATCTGCTTGATTCCACATTTGTTTGAGGCAACTGAGAATATTCATGCGCTAAACTCCGTTTTAGCCTCATTATTGTTATTTGGATTTTGCCAATTGCGTACGTCGATCTTTCCTGTATCCCATCATAAACTTCATGCTCCTCAATCTCATAAAAGCTCCTCAGCTTCACTTGAACACCAGTAAGCTGGGTTGCTCTTTTCACAAGCTCTTCTGAGTAATCAATTGCATCAACCTCATGACCTTTGTTTTTAAAAGCTAATGTGTCACGTCCAGCCCCACAGCCAACATCAAGGATACGAGCACCCTCTGATACCTCAGCTAAAAATGGTTGGTATAAGCTATCCATATCCACATGTAACGTGGCTTGTGCAAACTCATCCGCATATTGATTGTAATAGTCTATTGTTTTCATATTTTAGGCTTAGGCTAAAGACTAAACTCAGTCTACTAAAAAACAAAAAAATAAGGGAACAAAAGCTCCCTTGTTATTCTCGCTCTGCCAGCTTTTTCTCAATCCATTGATGGATCTCATAAGCTGACCAGCCGATACGGTTCTTGGTGATTTTTACTTTCTTCGGAAAAGTAGGATCATAATAAGGTGAGTTCTCATCCATCATTTCATAGATGGTGGAACGCCCCACACCAACAAAATTTACGACTTGTTTGATGCTAATAAATTGGTTCATCTGAAAAGTCTGACCTACAAAGGCATTCATGATGTTTACTCCTATCTTATGATTTCGAGCAACTCGCTCATGAGATACGGCAATGTCGTAAGGTTTTACCCTGCACCATTTAGTTCAAAGCTGTCACTGATCCTTTCAATCCCTGCTGAATATTAAATTCAGGCTGCGTTTCCTCAATCTGCTGGCCTTCAACAGGCTGATAAAACTCCTCAATTACATCCAAACCTTCCTCCATGTCTACGTCCATCCTTCCATTCCCCAAACCCTTCCTTGCGGTAAAGTCTAAAGCCTCCTGATAAAACCCCGCCTGCTTACTCTGCTCATCAATTTGCTTCGCCTGAATAATCGCTTCATTCAAGCTAATTCCTTCCCTTAACGTTAGATCCACGTAATACACCGGCTGACGATAACTCTGTGTCGTACTCTTGCCCCGCAATATCAATTGCAAGGGTAGACATGACAACAAGCCTCCTGAAGCTGCATGGTAATAACTTAAGCGTGCTGCCAAAGTCCTAATACTATTAAAGCCTGTAGTTCTAAAGATGAAGGTGCCAAACTCATCCGATTCATCTAAATTCACATGCAAACGCCCGTACGGCTTGCAATTCCCTCCTTGAGCCAATGGACATAAATCAGGGGATGGACAGGGAAGTTGCTCCACGCCTTGATTGGTTAAACGTTGGCAGGTTTCCCCATTACCGACACAGACGGGACGACCGGTCTGACGGTCAAATAAGGTGTATTCTGCACGTAGGTTTAAGTCAGGATCATTGAAGATCATGCGAACAGGGATGGAGCGCAACTTTTGATTAGGCGTATTGGCTCGAAGCTGATCATCCAATGGATGTTTGACCCAGCCTTCTTTGCTTTGAATCTGAGAAGTAATGGTGAACTGGTCATCCTTTTCAGGCAATCGCTTGCCATTCTTTTCGATCATACGACCGATACTGATACGCCCCAGGATTGGTGGAGTAATTGCTAAACCTTTAATCATGTTGATATTCCTTAATGTATTACCTTACAAATTTGGGTCTATCTATGTAGGTCGGAACAAGGACCAAATAAGTTACCCAAAGAATGTAGAGCCAGATAAAGTGCTACAGAAATCGCGACCGATTTGCTCTCTACCGAAGGGTAGAGAGCGGGGAGCGATTTTTGTGAATTTTTGATTTGGTGCTGTAGATAGGGCTTAGTCGGTATAGATGTTAAATCGACGACTGCCCTGCTTTTCAAGTGGATAAAGCTCGATGAGTTCAGGCTGGTGCTGAAGCAATGCTTTGGTATTGAGGCTGATAGAATCCTTGGCTTTCTTCCAGACTACTGAGCCATGAGCAAAGACTGCCCTTTCCTTGTCTTGCATCATCATCTGAATTTCATGTTTAAGCTGGTCAAAGCGTTCCTGCTGATGCTGAATCTCTTCCTTCATTTTGATGAGCTGGTCGAACATCAAATTGGCATTTTCATTTTGCGAGAGATCCTCTATGGTTAAAGGTACATGCGCTGGATAAAGTTGTTGAATCGCTTTAGCTGCGGATTCACTGGCATCCACGGATGGTGGTGTATCCTTTTCCACGCATTCCCAGAAATATCGTTCTGCTTGAACAATATGTTCAATCACTGATTCAGACCGTGTCACTTTGAAGATCTTGGTTTCATGCCCACAGATCAAGACACAAACATGCGCTGCCTGTTTACCAGTCACCGCCAGTTGGTGTTGTACCTGACATAGCACATATAAAGGCACACCATCACGCCACAATTTTGCTCCATGCTCACCTGCTGTTTTGCATTCCAAAATTTGGACTTCATCACTGCCGACCACGCTGTAATCCAGATTGGCTAACATAAAGTATTTATCGGGATCAGGATGCTGAAGTACTGCATTGATCCGTCGCACCTTGCTATGGGTGTGCATGCTATAGAACTCTGCCACCAAAGGTTCCAGCTGCTTACCCCAATACAACGGTGCCACACCTGAACTTTCATCTTCTATGGATGTAGTCTGCCGTCCGGTTTTGATCAGCCAGAGTTCAAGCATCGACATATAGGGATTGAGACCACAGGCAGTCGCGGCATCACTGCTGCCAATGCCTTGCTTACGAACTTCGAGCCAATCCTGATATTCCATTCCTTTGGTATTAACCAATCGCTTGGCTGCTGTTGAGCGTTTAGTGGTGATAGTTGGATTGACTACGATCTTTGATCCTACAGTCGTAGGCTGATGGGAAATAGATACAATTTGATTCATGGAATTATCCTTATAAGTTCTGATCTCTGTAAAAGAAATGCATAAAAAAGCCATACCCGACACGAGGTCGGGTATGGCGATTTGCTTGCTGTTTTAATTGAGAGGGTTACATGAGTGCTCTGACTAGCATTTGTTTGGGGTAACTTGATTTCGACATAAGTGAGTCAATTAATTTCAGGCGATCAAAGCAAGTGCTTGCTCCAATCCTCGTTGCTTCACACCTGCACCTGCACCGAACCAGGCTGAATCAAGACGGTGATCTGTACTCATGGCACGTCGTTCATGATCCACAAATTCTGTAATCGAACACAGTAAACCATAAGCCGTATCTTTAGCTGATGACAATTCAGCACCACGACCTTGACCATTGAACATCTCCAAAGCTTTATTCATGGCGCGACCATTCGGTTCAGGCTTTTTCTCCTGAACTTGCTGTGCGACATTACGATAGAACTGAATGATGTTTTCTTCAGGATCAGAAATTGACATGGTGCTGTTATTGAACACGGCATCAAAGTAAGCCTTGGCTTCCTGTTGACTCACCTTACGCTGCGTGAGCTGTTTCATCTCATACATGTGCTCATCCCATGCACGCACTGAAATACCCAATTGCTGTTTCACTTTCTCTGCGTCAAACTTGGTACTATGTGGGACCTTCACCACTCCAGCACTACTGCTCTGTCCACGTAGCGCAATAGCTAAAGTGTTGTTACAGACCACCCGGATACTGGTGAACTGTGCTGTCGTTGCCAAGGTGCCATCACACGCAGTAGCCAGCAGGATATAACCATTACTGACATCCTTAGACTTTAAAGCGGAACTTTGACCTGTACGTGCCAAAGCCCAGAACTTCTTCCCGCCTTTCAAAACCCCTGCGGTTTCTAACTCAAAGCCAGATTGCTCAGTCAGATCCCGGTAGAACTCCAGAATCTCTTTAGGCTGAACTTCCTGATAACGCTGACTGACTACAGATAAAGGTGCATGGGTATCTGAACGATACAAGACACGCTGCTCTTCAAATGGCATGATGATGCTCTGACCACGCTCATTCTGTGCCATATAGCTGACGTTAGAGGATTCTATCCGCCAGTCCATCCCAGCTTGCTGTGCCCAAACTTCGAGTGGTTGGTTCGGACTGAGTTGATTACCCAGACCATGCCAAGGGGTTTC
The DNA here is from genome assembly GCF_024129715.1 of Acinetobacter lwoffii. Taxonomy (GTDB): domain Bacteria; phylum Pseudomonadota; class Gammaproteobacteria; order Pseudomonadales; family Moraxellaceae; genus Acinetobacter; species Acinetobacter lwoffii_U. The sequence goes on along the minus strand of NZ_JAMXXM010000032.1, from coordinate 16,024 downwards.
GCCAACATAGGCGATTTGTTCGATTTGATGTGCCATCGTTCTTATCTCCTATGATGATTCAACGAAAGTTTTGCTGACAGTGGTTGCAATGGTAATACGTCAGCGTGATCGGCTTTTTAGGCTCATCAAACACACTACTGAATAGGCCACCAATGACTGCACCTGCAAGCCCGCCAAGCAGTGGTGATACAGGCAAAGGTAAACCCTTTGAAATGGTTGCACCGATAGTTGCGAACGATGCAGATGCGGCTAGACCTGTAGAATCAGACCCACTCACCTGCTGATTCACTACCTGAATGACTTGATCCGATAAGCAATAAGGACAATTTAAACTCATAATATATACCTCTAGAAATGACAAAGGCTCACCGATTGGCAAGCCTTGCAAAGTTAAAAAAACTCGTTTTCATCTAGATAATGTATATTTGAGATTATTTTCAACTCATTGAAATGTACGCATCTTGGCTTTGCATTTCACACGCAGATGTTGCGCATCTTTTTCAGGCCGTACTAAATAGCGCACAGCATTAGCCATTTTTTCTACTTCACTAGAATTATTTCTGTGGATTCGACCAACACCTAAAATACCCAATTCCGTGTATTCTTGGATCTGCTCAGGATCATGACAGTTAAAAAAGTATCTTAACTTGCCTGTGATGAAATCGATTGTAAGCAGTTTGCAAAGGGCAGAGCTCTTGAGGAATATCATGCCATGTCGCACCCGTACATAGCTTCCATAAAATAGCTTCTATGATATTTTTACTGTTTTTTTGAGCAGTAATAACCATGTAATCTTATAGTATCTTGAATTTGCTACTAAATATTATCGGCAAGAAGAGTACGGGCAATTGAAAAATATAGAAATGAAAAGAGCTTAAAGGAGAATTTATGGCACCCACGGAATAAGATTAACTTTCAATACGATATTGGAAGGTATTTTTAACATTCGACACACTGGTCGGTTTGCCATCGACGAGACGAGGCTGATATTTAAAAGTGAGAGCAGCCTGAATCGAAGGTCGTACAAACATCGGATGGCAGTCGCCTTGTGCCTTTGGATTTTCTACCCGTCCTTTTTCGTTCACGCTATACACCACCGTACAATCCCCCTCTAGCTGACGATCCAAAGCTTGTTCAGGATAAGCTGGTGCTATTTTTGTAACAGGTTGATAATTTTTAACATCAAATGATTCAGGATGAGTTTGTGCTTTAGGTTCTACTGATTTCTGGGTCTTCGTCTGAGTTGGTATATCCGCTTGAGACTGCGTATCTACTGTTTTCTGAGATTCCGCTACTGCCGTTTGCTTTTCCGTCACGACTTGCTGTGTCGGTTTAGACGCTGTAGGTACAATTTTGTTGCTCTGTGACTCTACAAACTTCTTGGTGGTTTTCGGTTGGACTTCAGTAGGTTTCTCAAGCTGTTTCTTGACAGGCTCATGTAAGGGTTTTTCTTCGACTATCGGCTCAGGCTTTTTAGGTTCAGGTTGTTGTTTGGCTGGAGGGGGTATTTGCACAAATTGTAATTGAATGGTTTTCGGCTTGGGTTCCGCCAATGTTTCATGCATCTCAACCGTACATAACCATGCAATTAGCGCAATATGCAATCCAGCCGTGACCGAAAGTGCTAGGCCTTGATCACGAAACCTAATTTTGGAAACGGTTGTCATCATGATTGTGGTTCCTCTGTCACTAGCCCCAAGTTCGTTACCCCACTTTTTTGCAAGGATGCTATGGCCTGTGCAACCAGTTGATAATCAGCATCCTGATCGGCACGTACATAAAACTGTAAGCTTTTATCTTTTTGAATAATCGGAACGAGCTTTTGTTGCATAGTGGCTAAATCAATGGCCTGATCCGTAACTTTCTCGGTATTCACTTCTGATCCAATATTCCAGTAATACTGGCCATTGGCTTGAATAGATAAGGTTACAATACGCTGCTGTTGTGACGCGGGCATGACATTGGCATCCACTTTAGGCAAATCAATTTGAATGCCTTGCGTCAACATTGGTGCAGTCACCATAAAAATTACCAACAACACCAACATGACATCAATATAAGGAACCACATTCATTTCAGCATTGGGTTTTAATTTTTGAGGACGCTTAATCATGGTTCTTGCTCCTTAACGCGAAGTGCGCTCAGTGTGCCCCAACAAACGATAAATACGCGTTTGCAACTCATTGGCAAAACCGTAATAACGACTGGAAAGCTTGTCAGCACGTGCCGAAAAGCGGTTATACGCCACGACCGCAGGAATAGCGGCAAATAAACCAATAGCTGTCGCAATCAGCGCTTCTGCAATCCCTGGTGCAACTGTATTGAGGGTTGCCTGTTCAACGGCAGACAGTCCAATAAACGCATTCATAATGCCCCAGACCGTTCCAAATAAGCCTATATAAGGGCTGACTGAACCGACTGTTGCGAGAAAGGTTAGATTCTGCTGAAGCTTTTCTTCTTCTTCACTAATACTACTGAGTAAACGACGTTCTACCCCATCAATCACATCACTTGTGGTGAGTTGCTCATCTTTGATCAATTGATGGTATTCATCCACCCCATGTTGAAAAATGCTGACAACGCCTTTTTGTTGTTCAGGCTGTTGGTAATCTTGCTGTAAAAGATTGAGATCTTTTTGCTGTCTAAAATTCTTTAAAAAACGGTTCCAAAGCTGCTCTTGTCCACGAAGTAACATGCCGTGACGCACGATTAAATACCAACTTACGACTGAGGATAAAACCAAAATCAACATCACTACTTTTACCAACACACTGGCATGGCTAATCAACATCCAAACTGACATTTGATCCATCGTTGCTTGCATAACGCACTCCAATTTTTTTACTGCATGGTGCAGTACATATATATTTTTAAAATGGGCTGTGATTCTTTAGCAGCCCATGTACTCACTCAGGTACTAAAGTACTAAAGAGTTATTTAGTCCAAATGCAGCGCTTGGGCGATTTTTTCCCAAGGCACATATTTAAAGTTCTGATTGGTTTCAGGCATACGTTTACGTCCGTCTTGCACCACCAACATGCCTCGCTTCCATTTGCCACCAAAATTTAGGGAACTCACATCTAGTCCATCTGTTTCAGACACAGCGTCAATGCCTTTGTCGGTATTGATGCCGATACGAAATGCGCCAAGAACCGTGTAAGGTGCAGCAGCATCAAGCACCACAAAGCTGTCATTGCCTTGGCTTGAAACCACCAAATAACTTTGGTTTTTGCCGTGATAAAGTCCCATCCCCTCAATGTCATCATGCATCACCTCTCCTACACCTATCACCTGCTGCATAGGAAGCTGAGTTTTTGGGTTGAGATCTTTTACCCACACCGCGACATCTTCTTCACCCAAGAAAATACGCCCTGTGGCATCGTCTACGATACAGCCTTCAGGTTGAGTTTTCACTGAAAAACGTTGTACTTCTTCAGCCCGTAATTTTTGCTGTGCAGCCGTGATGTGGTATTGAACAAAAGTCCCATTTTTATCGTTGGGAATGGCATAAATTTCCCCTTGAGCGTCGCGGTACATGCAAATGCCATAAATATCATCCAATGTGGTTGTTAACTCGCCAAGCACAGAAACCTTGCCCGTTTTGGGTTGAATCGCAAAGAGATGCAGGCTGTTATGATCTCGGTTCGATGCCACCGCCAAATCGACTGTCTGATTGCCCCATTTAAAACCGTGGCGTACATCGACATTATTCAATCGCCCTACTGGCAAGTACTGCACAGTTTTGCCCTGTAAGTCGTTAACCTGTAGACCACCTTGTTTATCTGTCGCTAAAATACGGGACTGACTCGGCTGTGCAGCGTTATGCCAAATCGCAGGATCATCAGCCGCATCACCTGTACTTGGCACGCCCTCCGTCTGCACTTCTGCTGGAATAGTGATGATATTTTGGGCTTTGGTCTGGGTCTGAGTTTCCCATTCCACATCTGTCACTTTCACGGTTTTATCATCTAAAATCAGCAAGGATTTATCTGTTAAATTACCTTGAACACTCAAAGTCTCTGCTTCTTTCACCGTATCTAGTTGTAAAGGCGGCTGTGCTTTCCATTGCTTATCTTGCTTTTGATAACGATAAAGCAAAGGTTTTTCCGCATCGAGTACAGCGACATGATCATCTACAATCGCAATTGCAGAAGGTGAACCTTGAATCGAACCAAAGGGTTGCACGAGATCCACCGCCTGACGCACCATGTCTGCTTCGGAATGAGCTGGATATGCCCAAACGCCAACATTCGCTTCATTAATAAACAGCTCTGCTGTGGCATCATACACTTTGCATACACTACTAGCAGGTGGAAAACTGAGACGGCGTACCAACTGTGGTTGACTCAAAGCCTTCTCATGCTGAGCCACCAACCATTGTTCACCAAGCCCCTCTTCGCCTACTAAAAAAGCAAAACTCAGCCCTTGAGCATCGGTATATAAGCAAACATCTTCAGACTTAAATGAACGCTTTGGAATAAAGCTGGGTTTGTCCCATGCTTTATTTTTTAAGTTCATGCTCATCAGTTGAATTTGCTGTTGTTGCAAATTTGACGCAGCAATCAATAAACGCTCCGAACCAATCCGATAATCAAAACGCCCAAACTGACCTTGAATTTGATGTAGTACATTTTGTTGATCATCTAAGATTTGTAGCCCTTTGTTTTTACTGCTCAACAGTGCGGCAACTTCAGGCCATGCACTCAAGCTTAACCATTGCACATCCTCAGTTTTTGCCCCATTCATGTCGACTTCACGTAATTGCAACTTCGCTGCCATAGGCTGATCTATTGGTATTTCAGCCGAGCTTAACGACTGGCTATTTTGCGGAGCTTGGGGCACGCTGTGCTGACTGCATGCGCTCAATAACAGCAAGCAACTGCTTAAAGCAGACAATTTAAAAGATGAAAATTTCATAGAGACACTCAAAATTGGGCAAGGAAACTCAGGTCTGCTTTTACTGAGCAAACCTGAGAACTAAATTTAATTCGACTTAAAAATGGGTGTAGGTCAGTGCAAGTTTGTATGCTGGGCCATATTCTTCATATTGAGCGTTATAAGCCTTAGAGCCTGCATAGTTGTAATAAGTTTCATCGGTGATGTTTTGCACATCAAACGTCAATTGTAAGTTTTTAGATAAATTCACATGACTACTGAAATCAAGGAAGATTTGGTCATCGGTATAAATGTCTTTTTCTGGCGTGTCGATATCACCTAATGCATACAAATAGTTCGATTTATAATTTGCTGAAAGTCGTACACCAAAGCGCTCATTTTCCCAACCAATCATGGCATTACCGACCACATCCGACTGGTTTGGTAAATGAATACGACGGCTCAGAAGTTCGCCATCTTTCATCGAATCAATATCCGCCTCTGACTTACTAAAGGTGGTATTTAAACCCAACAAGAACCCGTTCCATGGTGCTCCTAGATGGTCAAACTTTTGTGAGTAGGCAAACTCCATCCCGTACAGTTTTGCTTCATTACCATTTTTATAGGTTATAGCTTCATCAAAGTCAGCCCATTGCCCTGTTCCTGCAATATTGGTGTTATAAATAAAGTTATCGATATCTTTATAAAATGCGTAGAAACCCACCATACTGGCTTTGCCAAAATACTTTTCCACCCCCAAATCAAAGTTAGAAGATTCTAAAGGCTTTAACATTGGGTTACCAAACTCAGCTTCATCGCCATCGATATAAACACTTGGTGCACTTTGCGCAAAGTTTGGACGTACCACACTATTGGTCCAAGCGGCACGGAGGTAAGCGTTATCGGCCAATTGATAACGTAAATGTAGGCTTGGCAACCAATGATCATAGTCATTTTTATATTTAGTCGCAGTGATCACATCATCGTTGAACTCAAAACCACGTGCTTCAAAGTTGGTATTTTCATAACGTAAGCCTGCAATCACACGCAGTTGATCCAAATCAACGGTATTCATGACATAAGCCGCTTGTATGTCTTCATTCGACTTAAAGTCATTAATGATTGAACCGTCAGCAACCACATAATCATTTGGATTTAATCCACTGATTTTATCTTTAATAGCGTTTTTATTAATGGTTGGACCAAACTGACCCAGTTCATAATGGCTGTTTGAATTGAAATCTGAACTTGACGTACTGAGATCTTCATATTTCCATTCATCGGTATTGTTGGTTTTTTCACGTTGACTGATTTTTCCGCCGAACTTCAATGCAGCAGCATAATTCCCCAGCATATAGTCTTTCAAAAAGTCTAATTTACCGTTGTATTCTTTATCGGTGGTTTTAGATTTTTCCCACGACACCGAATCTAACTCATAGTTGGCCGCATCATAAAAATCTTGGTCTGCCGTAATTACAGGTTTTTGCGTACTATTAAATCCAACATTACTAAAATCACCTTGGTATTTTGCCCCCGAAATTCCCCCTGGATTTTCCTCCGATGCTTCGCTATAACCGAGCTGACCTTCCACCGTCCACGTGCCAAAACCTTGCTTACCACCGAGGACAAAAGACTGTATTTCTTGTGTTTCTTCACGGCTCTTCAGTGAACGAGTCACTTCTGCATCACCACGCTGGCCTGCAAGTTGTGGATCAGAAAATTCAGCCGCCACTTCCTGACGTGATTCAGTGTCTTTAAAGCGACTATATAAAGTTCTTAAATAGTATTCGCCTCTGTCATTCGGACGGTAATCAAAGTTTAAACCCGCACCAATGCGCTCACGCTCGATGTCATATTGACGCATTGCGGTTTCTTCAAGTGCGTCACCATCCCAAGCCCCACCCGTTTCAACATTGTCCGAGCCAAATTTTCGGTTTTGATAACTCAGTGCCAGTGCCACCCCAAGGTTGTCTTGCCCCTCACCAACACTGAAACGATTACTGATAGCACCAGATGCTTTAGGGCTATATTTTTCCCGTTTTTCATCATAACCACCTTCAATCGTTCCCGTATAAAACAAACCGTCATGGTCAAAAGCCGATAAACTTTCAACCTGCACCGTACCACCTAATGAGTTGGCATCCATGTCTGGTGTCAGCGTTTTCACCACAGCCAATGACTGTACTAGCTCTGAAGGTAAGACATCCAATGCTACGCCACGGCGATCGCTTTCAGGCGCGGGAACCAAAGTACCATTGATGGTTACTGCATTTAAGTCAGCGCCTAAACCACGAACGGAAACAAAACGTCCTTCGCCTTGGTCACGCTCTGTAGATACACCTGGTATCCGTTGCAACGCTTCTGCGGCATTGTCATCGGGTAATTGTCCAATGCCATCGGCATGTACCACACTGCTGATTTGGTCGGCACGTTTTTGTTCTTTGAGTGCTTTATCCATACTTGCAGCTTGACCAATGACCTGTACATATTCCACCGTGTTATCTTCGGCATGTAGATGCGTCATGCTCAGCATTGACAGGACCAGTGTGCTGAGCTGAAAACCCGCACGCTTATGTTTCATGAAACGGCTCTGATTATTTTGCATTATGTTCTTCCCCTCAAGCCAAAGTGGCATGGTTTGAACGCACAATAGAAATTGAATGTGAACATGATGTGACAGTGCCTTTTACGATCTGTCCTTTTTATTTGTTTTTGGCCTTTTTCAGCAAAAAATGAGCTAATTTGATCTGTATAGAGAAAATACTGAGCATACAGAATGATGCATATTCACCTCAAAGATAGGGTTTTTCAGCATTTTTATTCTCAAAAATCAAAAATACCCTGATCTATTTTGACCCTAGCCATTGCCATCAAACTGTCATCTAAATCTGTTTAGCTTGGGCGAAAATAAATCATTTCAAAAAATGCTATGCCTAAATACTTTGCTTACTACCGCTGGCCTTTATTATGTGTAGCGACTGCCTGTAGCTTATCCCTTTGGTTGTTTATCTTACTTGGGCAGAGCAAGTCATTTGCTGAATGGAACTGGGTCGATATTTTAGGTGAAGGGGGAGCAACTGTTTTTATTGGTATTTGGATTTTCTTTATTATTAAAAGCCGTCCTTTGGGCCGTGTAACCAACTATATCTTTTATGGACTGTGTTTTATTTTTTTCCACATGTGGATGGACAGCTTAGATGAGTTTATTCGCCTGCCTAAAGAAATCATGTGGGATGCATGGCTTGAGTCCATTCCTTTTCCAATTGGACTGTATCTATTTACCATCGGGATTTATTTTTGGCATCAAGAAGAACAGGCAATTTCTAAACACATGCAAAAACGAGAACGTATTTATCGGGATCATCGCTTATTCGATGCACTCACCCCTTTGGCCGATGCTCATTATTTTAAAACACAGCTCAAAGCCGCAATCGAGCAAAACTTGCATGAACCCAGCGACATGTCCGTCATACTGCTAGATATGCATAATTTTAATCAGATTAATCAAACACATGGCTTTGATGAAGGCACATCTATTTTACAGCATGTTTCACAATTGATTAGCTTAAACTTACGACCACAAGACCTGCTCTGCCGCTTCGCAGGAGATCGTTTTATTATGTTGTTACCAGAGACTAAGCTACAACAGGCTGAAAAAATGGCTGCTCAACTTGAACGCATGCTTATGGTCAGTGCTTATTATCAACGTGATCTGTCTGTGCACATTCCTCTAAAAGCACTCACGACCTGCTGCGCTGTCGGACAATACCAAACTGCCCAACAACTCTTGAGTGCCTTAAATCAGCAATTGCTCCAAGTGAAGCAGTACTACTCACCGAAGCGAGTCATGGTATGAGCTTTGAATGCGACTACAGCTACATTCCTGCGCATCATCAATTGTCTATTTTAATTGATTTGGCAGCGAGTCATGAAGTCGAACATCACGTCCTGCTCAGTGGCAGCAGTATTTTCTTAGAAGATATCTTTTCGGGGCAAAAACTAATTAGTCAACAACAGTTACAACAGGTTTTAAAAAATGCTGAACAGTGTTTTCGCAATCAGGACATCAGTTTTTTATTTGGTCAACGCAGCCTAACCACCCCCTTTAATGACGCCATTAAATCCATGCTTTATGCATCGACCTTCGATGAGGCACTTAGCCGTTATTTAACATTTTCCGCGTCCGTTTCACCTTGGTTATGCCCTCGACTCATGTACAGTCAAAGCCATATTCATATTTATTGGTTAGATGAAAACAAGCTTGAAAATCGCTTTTTAATCGAAAGCGCAATGAGTGCAGTACAAGCGTTTAGCCGTCAACTGTACCAAGCCAAATTAGCGTGGAAATTCGAGTTTAATTTTTCTGAACCGGATTATATTGAACAATATTGGACACATTTAGGCAGTGCTTTAGAGTTTAATCGCCCGATCAACATGATGAGCCTACCTCGCGATTTGATTTATGAAAAACTTCCCAATGCCTCTTCGACCTTAGCTTCAATCAGTTATCAATATGCGCTGAAAGAAATGACAGCTCAAAATATTCAACAGAGTTTTTTGCTCAGTTTGCACCAATATTTAATGCAGAATATTCAAAATAATATTCAACTTGAACAAACCGCTGACTATTTTCAAATGAGTTCTGCCACCTTAAAACGTAAACTGAAAAAGCATCAGACCCATTTTCAGGCGCAACTCGATCAAAGTCGTTTGCATACTGCCATCATTTTATATCGTGTACATGGTTTTAAAACTGAACAGATTTCTCAGTATTTACAAATTAACGATGCCACTAATTTTCGACGTGCGTTTAAGCGGTGGAGTGGTTTAACCGTACAAGCGGCACAGTCCTAAGCGCTTATTTTTCCCAAAAAAATCACGGGTATTTCTATTGTAACGTCGAAATTAAAAGTCAAAAACTCATCGGCTAATCACTAAAGTCCGCATAGTCACGTTCGCTGTATTTTTCTGTTTGTGTCCAAGGTATAGCAACATGTTGGCCAATTTTGCGCACGGTAAAGGTTTTGGCATAGCCTGAGGTCGGTTTGAGCAATTCGTATTTTTGAACCAGTTGATCCTGTTCACTCCATATAATATTCAACGTTTGCCCAGCACTGCGTATTTGATAATGCGCTAACTTCGGATCACGTTGAATCAATTGTGCTCGCTTTAAAATGTCAGGATGAATCAAACTATATTCACAGCGCCAACAGTTTTTCATCCCTAGCATTTCTTGATCGACATCCTGCAATTGCACCCGCATTTTTTCATCTGGCAAAATATAAAAACGCTGAAACGGACTTTCTACGTTTGCTTGCCCGACTACATCTTTGCGCTGCATCCACTGAATTGCACTGTCAAAACTCACATGCTCATGGGTGTCTGTTTTGGCAGACACATGAGCGTTGCTATGTGTCTGGGCTTCGTCAGCATGCGTTTGTGTGTTTAAACGTTCAATCCAAATATTTTGCTCATCTCGAATTATTTTCTCACTGTATTTTTGAATGGTCGTGACCCCATTGGCATCCAATCGTTCAATCTGATAATCAATACGATATTCATCGGCCGACCATACCCATGGACTGAGCAAACTGAAAGACAATGCTAAGAATTTCATTTTGAATTTGAACGGCCGTATAAATCTTGTATCCATTAGAATCCAAACGCCTTTTTCAATTGCTCAAATACCCATGTATTTTCTTGTGTGCCTTTGAATAGATTTGAATTCTTTCCTTCAGCAAACAGCATCACATCTCCGCCGCCATGTGTTTCGCTTTTCGTCAGTTGTACCCCGACTTCTTGTTTATAGTCGTCAGCAAAGGCTTGCTCGTTGCTAATACTGTCACGAATATCTAAACGTTTACCCGTACCATTTCCAAAAACAAGCGTCGTTCCTGTTGCCCCATTTACATCGCGGTATGGATTATGTACTTGGCCATCAGCCAGCACTTTGCTGTAAGCATTTTGCTCTTTTGCAATATTATAGTCATAGCTCAGCCCCAAAATACCTGGATTAGTTTCCGTCGTTTGACCCGTTCGTGCGGCATAACCATTAAAGGTCATCACATGGTCATGGTCTGCCGTCACTACAATCAAGGTATTGCTCAAATCCACTTTATCCAGTGCAGTTTGAATTGCATCATTAAATGCCTTGGTTTCCTGCAATGCCCGTTTGGCATTATTGGCATGTAGCGCATGGTCAATACGCCCACCCTCAACCATCAAGAAATAGCCTTGTCCATGACTCTGTGCTTGCAGTGCATCAATCGCTTTACTGGTCATCGCCGCCAGACTCGGTTCAGTCTCTATATTCTTCTTGAGTCGGTCCAAATCAAAATTTAAATGTGACTGTGTGGAGAATACGCCGAAAATTTTCTGAGTATTGACCGTCTGTGCCAAATCACTTTGGCTTAAAACGATTTGATAACCCTGCTGTTTAAACTCTGCCAATAAATCACGACCATCCAAGCGCCCTTTGGGGTTAGAGACTGCATCATAAGGCGTCCAATGATTTAAGCCGCCTCCCATAAGGACATTAATACCATCCAATAAGTTTGGATTATAAGCTTTACCTTTTGGAACAGCTTGAAGCGCGATATCGTATTGCGCATCACGGTGACAGATATGTGCATAGGTTGCCGCAGGTGTGGCATGGGTGAGTTCGGTCGTCGTCACTACGCCAACCGCTTTACCCTGCTTTTTTGCCAGTTCTAAAATACTTAACGCAGGCATCCCTGCGACCATACTACTGCCCTGTTCTGGACAACGGTTGATGGCTTTCGCTAAGCTTTTGCCATTCGGCAATTTTCCTTCTTCAGGTTCGACCGCAACCGTTCCTGTTGTCATGGCAATCACTTCATTTTTATTTTTCTGCCCAGTCATATAGGCACCCATAGAGGGAGCGCTATCTGTGGTTTGACCATCCTCAGAATAGGTTTTAATCCTTGCTGCGTGCTTCATGCTGTCCATGGCCAGTTTGCCATTTTCCCCCACAGCATAAATACGACTTGCCGTCACTGTGGTTGGTCCCATGCCATCGCCTAAAAAGAATATAACGCTTTTCGTCGGTGTAACTGTGGTGTCCGCAGCATACAAAGCACTTGAAGAAATCGACGCTGTAAGCAGAAGCATCATGTATGGGATGGTTTTTAAAGTATGTTTCATGTGATATCCCTCTGCTATAAGCCTGTGATCTTACGAATGAGGTGATTGACCTCAATATTTTCAAGGCTACCTGAGAACTGATCGGCTCCCTGACCAATCGCACCTAAAAACACATCTGCACCGCCATGCGTTTCTTTATCTTTATAGCCCGTTTGAATCACAGCTTCTTGTTGGAAATCATCCGCAGCAGTGCCCGTACACCAACCCGTTTCAGCCAAAGGATAGGTGAAACTATATTTTTCACCTTGTGGTGCCTTTGGCCCTTGTACAGGATGACAGACATCAGTGTCTTTTAAGTTCAGTACCAAGTCATCCATACGGTTTTGAGTGGGGCGTTTTTTGCCCGTACCAAAACCGATAATCGGATAAGGTTGACCATGAATATCTTGAGCAAAGCCCGCTTGATCATAGTTTTTTACCAATCCAAGCACACTGGTTTCCTTACCTTCGACGTATTTTCCTGTACGCTTGGCATAACCATTTAAAACCAAGGTGTGATCATGGTCGGCTGTGATTAAAATCAGTGTATTTTTAAGTTCAGGATCATTTTGTTTAAGCTTTTGAATGGTTGCTTCTAAAGCATCATTTAAGGCAATCGTGTCTTGTAAAGCACGTTTGGCATTGGTGTCATGCAGCGCATGATCTATACGCCCGCCCTCCACCATCAGGAAAAAACCTTTTTTATTTTGCGTCAGGATGTCTAAAGCAGACAGCGTCATTTGCTTGAGACTCGGCTCTGCCAAGTTTTTCTTGGTGCGATCCAAGTCGTAATTTAAATGGCTGTGATTAAATAAACCCAATAATTTTTCATTTTTCGCCAGTTGCACTTGGGACAGTTGGTTTTCATCAAAAACCACGCGGTAGCCTGCCTTTTGCATCTCGGTAATTAGATTGCGCCCATCAGTACGTTCTCCACCTGCATCTTTAGGCAAAAATTGACGCTTACCTCCACCTAAAACCACATCGACTCCATCTTTGAGTTTGAGGTTATAGCGTTGATAATCATCGCCTTTTGAGCTCGGGACCAACTGTGATGCAATGTCATTTTCAGCATCACGGTGGCATATATGCGCATAAGTCGATGCTGGTGTGGCATGCGTGATCCGCGTTGTGGTCACAACCCCTGTCCCCCAGCCCTTTGCTTTGGCTAATTCAAGTAAAGTCTGTGTGTTTTGCTTATTTTTGTTTTGTGGGTTACTAACGCACTGGTTATTCCCTACTGAGTCAGGTTCAACCGCAATCGTCCCTGTCTGCATCGAGATCACCTCGTTTTTCATCTTCACACCGGTCATGTACGCGCCCATCGAAGGTGCGCTGTCCGTGACTTGCGCATCTTCAGAAAAGGTACGAACAAAAGCAGACTCAGGCAGCCGATCAATCGCCAACTGACCATCTTCACCAACAGCATAAATACGTGAAGCGGTAAGCGTGGTGATGCCCATACCATCACCCAAAAAAAAGACCACACGTTTCGGTTGTTGGACTTTTTCTTGTTGGAGCTGTTGCTCTGTATTGGCTTGTTGATTTCGCGTTATCGTAGTAGTTTGACAAGCGGTAAGCAATAAAGCGCTGAAACTTATACATACCACGCTGATTGTTTTTAATTGGAATTTTTCAAGAGAACCGAGCATGGCATCAACCCATCTAAAGATGGCTGAACCATACGCCGCAGATATTTAAATAAGATGACATTTAACTACTTTTTCATTTACTTGCTAAAAATAACCCGAAACCTATTTAAGCCAAGGATTCCATTACTCGAATGTTTAGCTTATTTTGATAACATCATTAGTAAGCATATAAAGATGCATAAATTCCAGCTAAGTACACTTCAATGCTTCTCGCTTTACTGAGGACTAAATTATATTACCCTTTTAATGAGCTGAATAAAGTCTCTATTTTATTACGATGCTTTAAATGATATTCATCATATATGGAGATTAAAACAGATTTCATATTCTTTCCGTTATATGCAATTAAATCAGTGCTTTATAATTTTATCTGCTTGGATGATAATCCTCCCATAAATAACTCAGCGGACGCTTACGATCCAGCGTACTGCGACGATAACCATAGATGCCATAACTGGCCTCATAAGAAGAATGGATGAGCTGTAATAACCGCTTATCTTCAATCGTCCTGCCTGATTCGGGCTCATGCAACCAGGCATAGTAACCAGCACGAGCGATCTTAAGGACCCGACACATCGTTTTAATCTTAAATTGATGGCTGTATTCCAGGATAAACTGATACTTCACTCGGGCAGGCTTGCAAAGCGGCGTGAAAGCAGTGCTTTCACTTTAAGATATCCCGTTCCTCTTCAGTCTGTTTAAGCTGACTTTTAAAACGTAGGATTTCTTTCTTTGCTTCGCGTAGTTCATGTTCATCAGAGTTGTTACGTAAAGGCTGTACCGCCTTTAGCCATTTATAAATGCTGTGCTGTGATACACCTAAACGCTATGCTACATCAGTGACAGAATATCCACGTTCATTAATCAATTTAACAACTTCATCTTTAAATTCTGGAGTATATCGTTGCCCACTCACAATATTCTCTCCTATGCAAAAAGAATAGACTAAACTTGTCTAGGAGAGTAGTGACAGTCCATATCTAACTAAAAGGTATCTATAAAATCGGTGGCTATTTACCTGCTGTATCTGAGATTATTTTCATTTAGCGTCTATCATACTGCGCTCTTAACTGACCTTTACCAAATACTCTTCGTCCTTTTGGCTTTACACGTAAGTATTGAAGAGTACGTTTGTGATGATCAGTAAGGTATTCCATTGCCTCAATGAAATTTGTCACTTGGGTTGAATCACGACGATAGATTACACCAATCCCCAGCTTATTCTCTCTTCGAAGTTTCGCTACACGTTCCCGGTTCCAACAATTATAGCCTTGACCATAACCTCTAGTAATATCCTTCCATAACTCAATAATTTCATTCCCCCAATATTCCGCGCTTCCAGCACGGTAGGCATTATCATAAATGATTGCTAAGTGACAGTGAAAACCTTTACTTTTACCGCCTTGCTCCACTCCCCATATATACCCGATCACATGTTTAAATATGCCATCCTTATTCTGGATACGATTAAGCAGTATATCTAAGTCCTTATAAATATCTTCAACTCTAATTCGACTAGAATATTTTTGCAAATAACCCAAGTCTACACGAGCAACTAATATTCGACTGCATTTATTAAGTATTGATCTACAATATTCCTGCACTTCAATTTTATTTTCATCTTTCTGTTTTTCAATAGTTTCATAATCTTTCTTGAAAAGCTCAAATAAATCTAAAAACCATTTTCTTATCTCTCTGTACCCAATTATCTTTAACTCACCCATAAGTTCAAGATAACCAGAGTCTATTCTCTGTAAGTCATATCTCAGAATTACAAAGAATTTAAGATAACCTGTATATTCATCATCAGGATCATAAATATCATTAAAGTCAAATAATAGATCTATAAGCTGTGAATAGAATCCATCCCATTTTGTACGTTCTCTTTTTAAACGTTTTAAAAATTTCTCAATCTCAAGTGTAAGTTTTTCCTGATTAATTGAAACTCTCATGTTTAAACCTATGTGTGATAGTTACATAAGAGATAGGGAATTCAGTATATATATACGTTTACTTCACAATAAAATGTTACCTAATAAACGATTAGATTAATAACCAAAGCTTTAGGGAGTCCAAATTCCTCCTGTAGTGCAGTACCTATTCTCCACATGAAAAACTTTTCCTCCCTGCTCTACGGTTAAATTCATGCAGGCCCTAGTCTCAAAAAAGCTAGAGTTAAGCTACAACCTAATTAATAGCTACTAAAAATGTCCATAAGCTAATATTTTTAAGCATTCAACGTGAATTCAGTATTGAAAAATACTAGATCTCTTGCGAAAGTAAAAAATTGTTTATACTAGCCCCATGAAATATGAAAATTTAACTAGATTTAATGATGGGGAATTTAAACGACT
>NZ_JAMXXM010000031.1:0-26699 GCF_024129715.1 Acinetobacter lwoffii | reverse complement strand
TGCCTTTCATAGAAGACATATCATGATCCATACCTTTCATAGAAGACATATCGTGATTCATGCCTTTCATAGAAGACATATCATGATTCATATCTTTCATTGAAGACATATCATGATCCATACCTTTCATAGAAGACATATCGTGATTCATGCCTTTCATAGAAGACATATCATGATCCATACCTTTCATAGAAGACATATCGTGATTCATGCCTTTCATAGAAGACATATCATGATTCATTCCCATATCTTCCATAGTCAATAAAGAACGAGGACGAGGCTTAGGCATCTCAATTTGTTTTACAGGTGAGGTATTTTCATCATGTAAGGTTCCAACCGAAAATCCAGTACGATCAATAGATTCAGCTTCGATTTGATAATGGGCTTGTTTCGGTTCAACAATGACATCATAAGTTTCAGCAGTACCTATACGGAACTCATCTACAGGAACGGGCTTTACAGGTTGACCATCAGCACTGACTACAGTCATTTTTAGGTTTGGAATGCGTACATCAAAGAATGACATAGCGGAAGCATTAATAAAACGAAGGCGAACTTTTTCACCAGCTTTGAAGTTACCCGTCCAATTTTGCTGAGGTGTCTTGCCATTCATTAAAAATGTATAACCAGTCACATCGGACATATCTGTTTTCAGCATTCGCATCTGATTCCACATAGAACGGTCTTGCCAAGTCGCTTTTAGCCCATCACGTTTAACTTGTTTTAATACATCGAATACTGTTTCGCGGCGGTTCTGATAGTAGTCTGCTTCTTTTTTAATATTTTTCATAATTTGATCACTTGTCGAATTATGAAAATCAGAAAGCAAAACAACGTAATCTTTATCGGTTTTTTCAGCAGCTGTTAGTGGAGTTTTATCTTTAGGATAAATAACAAAAGCACCATATAAACCGTCTTGTTCTTGTCCTTTACTATGTGAATGATACCAATAAGTACCATTTTGGCGGACTTTAAACTTATATTCATAAGTTTTATTAGGGGCAATGCCATTAAATTTGTTAAATCCAGGTACACCATCCATAATTCCAGGTAATAATAAGCCATGCCAATGGATTGAAGAGTCCTGATTTTTTAACTTATTGTGAACACGGATAACGGCCTCATCACCTTCTTCAAATTCAAGAAGTGGTGCAACGAATTTACCATTTACAGTAATTCTCTCAACTGGTTTTCCTGTGATATTTACAGTTTGTTCCGCGATCGTTAAATCATATTCTTTAACTGCCGCCATTACCCAAGTTGATGAAAATAAACCAACTCCAATTAAGAGTACATGACTTAACTTTTTTGACATTCTATCTCACCTTTAGAAAGGTCAAGATTGAAGTAATAAAGCAAATATTTAGTATAAACTTTAATACTTCTTTCTCGCTATTTATAAAATTATTTATTGCTACTAGGCATATTCATCTTTGAATGATCCATTTTAGAATGGTCCATATTCATCATAGAATGATCCATTTTTGACATGTCAGATGAGTTAGGAGACTGATGTTGACTATGATCTTGCTGAGTCTTGTCATCTTTTTCCATTTTACAAGGTTTTGTACAAGGTTCCTGTGCTTTTACCGTTTTAGTGGCACTTGAGGTTGATACATCTTTTGCCCAAGATTGAGTACCAGCAATTAAAGTTCCAGCACACATTAAAATTGTTAGACTACGACGCACTACAGTTTTCATAAGTTTCTCTAAAAGTTAATTTCTTGCTACTACAATAAAGTGAAGCACTGAACATCTAAGTGACTTGAAAATGACATTTTTGTAATCTATCTCGATCAGATGTTTTATAACGTTATTATAGTTTTAATGAATGACTTAGGATTCGGAAATGAGAATACTATTAGTTGAAGATGAACAAAAAACTGGTGATTATCTCAAGCAAGGTTTATCCGAAGCTGGCTATATTACGGACTGGGTTACAGATGGGTTAACGGGTAAACATCAAGCTCTTTCTGAAGAGTATGACTTAATTATTTTAGACGTGATGTTACCTGGACTAAATGGTTGGAATATTATCAATGATATTCGTAGCAGCGGTAAAACAATGCCCATTCTTTTTCTTACCGCCCGAGATCAAATCGAAGATCGAGTAAAAGGATTAGAGCTAGGCGCTGATGATTATTTAATAAAGCCTTTTGCTTTTGCAGAGCTTCTTGCTCGAATCAAAACTCTCCTTAGACGAGGGCAGCAAAGAGAAGATAGTAATATTATTAAGATTGCTGATTTAGAACTTGATTTGAGAAAACGTCGGGTAACGCGAGCGGGTCAACGCATTGATCTGACGGCAAAAGAATTCGCGCTTATGGAACTTTTTATGCGTAGACGAGGTGAAATTTTACCAAGAGCGCTGATTGCTTCTCAAATTTGGGATATGAATTTTGATAGTGATACGAATGTCGTTGAAGTCGCTATTAAACGATTAAGAAGTAAAGTTGACAGTAACTTTACTCCCAAATTAATTCAGAATATTCGAGGAATGGGGTATGTACTAGAGGTAGAGGATGAATAATAATTTATTCAGAGCGATCAGTTTCCGGATCGGTATCATTTTCTCATTATCTACTATTTTCATTCTAATTATTATGGGTTTGTTCATAAATAAATTAGTAATGCATCATTTTGAAACTCAAGACCGTACCCAATTAGAAGGTAAAATCCAGCTTATTCAGAATCTTCTCCAACAGCATCCTAAAAATTCTCCAGAACTTAATCTTTATTTAAGAGATGCGTTAGTTGGACACCATGATCTTATGGTCCAAATAGAACGACCGACAGGCCAAATTTTATTTAGTTCAGCATCCTCAATCATTAATACTCAAAATTTAATCAAGTCAGCAAATAATTCATGGATTAAATGGCAAGTTCAAAATAAGACCTATCGTGGCATGATCTACACTACAGGTATAAATAGAAATTCTGAAATACAATCTGTACGAATTATTGTTGGGATCGATACATCAGAACATCTACATTTTCTAAAAGATTTTAAGCGTCAACTTTTGTATATTGGTTTGGCTGGTACAATTTGTTTAATGTTTTTAGGTTGGTTTGCAACCTGGAGAGGTTTAAGACCCGTGCAAAAAATGGCTAAGGTCGCAGAAGGAATTTCTGCTCAACATCTTTCAGAACGTTTAGAAGTTGAGCATACACCAACCGAACTAAAATCATTGGCAATCGCCTTCAATGCTATGCTGGACAGACTAGAGTCAGCTTTAGAAAAACTTTCCGATTTTTCATCTGATTTAGCACATGAAATTAGAACACCGATTAATAATTTAATGACCCAAACTCAAGTATGTCTCGCCCGTAACCGAGATATTGGTACTTATCAAGAAATACTATTTTCTAATTTAGAAGAATTTGAACGTTTGGCTCGAATGGTGTCCGATATGCTTTTCTTGGCAAAAGCAGAACATGGCTTAAATTTACAGAACTTACAGAATATTGACCTCATTAAAGAAGTTACCGCTTTATTTGATTTCTATGACGCTCTAGCTGCCGAAAAAAATATGACACTTCAACAAACAGGATCTGGCAATGTAAAAGGTGATCCTGCTATGTTACGTCGCGCACTCAGCAACCTATTGTCTAATGCAGTTAAATATGGAAACAAGAATTCTACAATACAGATAAAACTTCAACAGAATTTAGATAACACAATATTTTCAATTGAAAATGAAGGCCCTGAACTCTCTCCTGAACAACTATCCAGATTATTTGATCGTTTTTATCGAACAGATGCGTCTAGACAAAGAACAGAAGAAGGAACCGGCTTAGGGCTTGCCATAACAAAATCTATTCTTGATATGCTTGGGGCGACCATCCAGGCTGAATCCCTCAATGGTCGAATCATTTTTACCATTGTTTTTCAAAGTGAATCCATGCAAGGGGAATCATTTTAACTCATTTTTTGAACATCTTCCATTTACCCGAGTTGACCTTACATAAAGCTCAAACTGAGAGCCAGAGCTACGCCAGCACCTATCATGGCAATTGTGTAGCCAAATATGATAGCTCGGCCAAACTGTGCCCCCCCTGTCATCCATGCAATTGTCGCTTTGCTTAACATGTTGCTCAGTGTGGCCAGCCCTAGCGCGACAGCAGCCACATTTGTTGTTAAGCCTTCAGTACTATGCAGGCGGGCAAGTGAGACTAAAATAGCATCTACGTCTGCTAGCCCAGAAATAGTCGATAATACGAAGATGCCGCTGGTGCCCAACCATTGTTTTGCTGCCGGGACCAAGACTGCCATGACAGCCAGGAAAGCAGCGAAGCTGAATGCTGTCCCAAGATCAAAAGGAGCCATTGCTTCTATTGTTCGATCGTTGTTTTCAGCGCTGGTAATTTGGCGTTGTCTCCACAATGCCATACCCAGCAGAAGGATTCCCGCAATCATCATTGCACCACCAAAAGTGCTTAGCAATGCTGGCTCAATGACGCCTATCAGCACAACCATACGAAAAAACATGATGCCACAGGCAGCCAATGTTCCAGAAATAGCAGCACTGACCATGACGGGGTGCTGGCGTGTATAGCGTGCCAGTGCGACAGTTGCAGCTGTAGAAGATGCCAAACCACCCAATAGACCTGTCCAGAGTATGCCTCTTTCTGAACCGGTGAGCCGCATGGCAAAATGACCTGCCAGAGAGAGTCCGGCAATCAGGATCACTGCCCACCATAACTGGTAAGGATTTAATGCAGCAAAAGGTCCCAGACCCGTATTGGGTAAGTAGGGTAATATAACGACAGAAAGTACCAGCAACTGCAGGGATGCGGTTAATTCACGATGCTCTATCAAGCGTAGCCAACCGTGTAAGGTTGGCTTGAGATCCAAAAATACAGCGACGATTACAGCCGCGGTTAATGCTAAAGTAACATTACCATGGGATGCATATGCACCTAAAACTAATGTCAACAGCATCGCGATCGTCGTGGTAGCGCTTAGATTACCGGAAAGTTTTGCGGTACGCGCGTAGGACACTGTTAATAATAAGGAAAGCCCTAATACGGCCGCGACCAGCGGCCAAGGCCCGAAGTTTGGTTGTAAATGACCGAGCACTCCTCCGAGCAATCCTGTCAATGTGAAGGTACGTAGGCCTGCTACTCGGCTGCCCTCGGGCAATTCACGATCGTGCCATCCTCGTTCTAAACCAATGAGCAGGCCGATGGCAAGTGCTGCAATAAGACCTGGTACATCTGGTGGAAGAAAAGAACTCTCTATCATAACTTTTTATTTCGCAGGCGAAGGGCATTCGTGATGACTGAAGCTGAACTAAAACTCATCGCCAAGGCCGCAATCATGGGTGACAATAACCAACCGGTAAATGGATAGAGTACGCCAGCTGCGATTGGGATACCCAAGGCATTGTAAAGGAAAGCAAACATGAGGTTCTGTTTCATGTTGCCAACAGTAGCTTCCGAAAGGGAACGGGCAACCGCGATACCGCGTAAATCCCCCTTGACCAGCGTAACTTGAGCACTATTCATTGCGACATCAGTTCCGGTCCCCATAGCGATACCGACATCAGCCTTGGCTAGTGCTGGTGCATCATTGATTCCATCGCCGGCCATTGCCACGATGCGACCTTCCTTCTGCAATTTGCTGACCAGTTCTAGTTTATCTGCGGGTTTAACTTCACCATGTACCTCATCAATACCCAGACGTGCTGCGACTGAACGGGCAGTGGTGAGACCATCTCCTGTTGCCATCACGATACGTAGTCCAGCTTCCTTCAGGGTGGCAAGTGCTTCAGGGGTACTTTTTTTGATGGGATCGGATACTGCAAGCAGGCCGGCCAATTCACCATTCATGGCTAGATGCATCACACTTGCACCTTCTGAACGCAGCTCTTCGGCTTGCGGAATCAGAGATTGTACCGAGATACCTAATTGCTCCATCAGTGCTGTGTTGCCCAAAGCTAACTGACGATCGCCCACTTGACCTCGAACACCAATCCCTGAGCCTGATTCAAAATTATCTGGTGTTTCAAGAGACAGGCCACGTTCGTGTGCTGCATTTACAATCGCTTCGGCTAGCGGGTGTTCACTGCCTTGATCAAGACTGGCGGCTAAACGTAATACTTCAGATTCATCGAAACCTGATGCGGCAACCACACGATCGAATACAGGGCGTCCTTCGGTCAACGTACCTGTTTTATCGATGATTAGTGTGTCAATCTTGCGCAGATTCTCAATGGCTGCTGCATCGCGGAACAACACACCATGAGTAGCACCTTGACCCGTTGCAACCATGATAGACATTGGAGTTGCCAAGCCTAGTGCACAAGGACAGGCAATAATGAGTACTGCCACAGCATTGATTAATGCATAAACCCAGCTCGACTCTTCTGGGCCGAACAATCCCCATCCAAAGAAGGTAAGCAAGGCAATGGTCACTACAGCCATGACGAACCAACCTGCTACCTGATCAGCCATACGTTGCATTGGTGCTCTCGAGCGTTGAGCTTGTGCCACCATCTGTACGATCTGGGACAACATGGTACTTGAACCAATTTTCTCTGAACGCATGATCAATGAACCATTGGTATTCAGGGTAGCGCCAATGACTTTATCGCCGACACGTTTAGTGATTGGTAAAGGTTCGCCTGTCAGCATTGATTCATCTACTGAACTACTTCCTTCAGTGACTACACCATCCACAGGAACTTTTTCACCTGGGCGGATGCGAAGTAAATCTCCTACATGGACATGAGTCAGAGGAACGTCTTCCTCAGTTCCATCGGACAGAATTCGGCGAGCTGTTTTAGGAGCAAGTCCGAGTAGTGACTTAATTGCAGCAGAAGTTTGCGAACGTGCTTTTAATTCTAGTATTTGTCCCAGTAGGGTCAACGAAATAATGACCGCTGAAGCTTCAAAGTAAACAGCGACACGGCCCATGGAAATAAATGAGTCTGGAAAGATTTGTGGCGCTACAGTTGCAACCACACTGTAAATAAAAGCAGCCCCTGTACCTAGACCGATCAGGGTCCACATGTTCGGGCTGCGATTCACGACCGATTGCCAACCACGGGAAAAAAATGGCCAACCTGCCCAGAGTACGATCGGCAGTGACAACACTAATTCAATCCAGCTCTGAACCGCCATGTCGAACAGGTTCAGTTGATGGCCAAACATCGCCAAAAAAGTCACGACTATGGTCAGTGGCAGTGTACACCAGAAGCGTCGACGGAAATCACGTAACTCAGGATTCTCATCTTCCTCTAACTCGGGAATGAGTGGCTCCAGTGTCATTCCACATTTAGGACAGTTTCCAGGATGATCTTGTTTAATTTCTGGATGCATTGGGCACGTATAGATGGTCGTGCCTGTTGTGCTTGTCTCATTAACGGATTGAGTAGTCTGATGATGCTGTGTATGTGCATCGGCAGTCGTCGTTGCGGGTTTAGCGATATATTGCACCGGGCTGCTATGAAACTTTGATTGACATTTATCACTGCAAAAAAAGTAAGTTTTCCCCTTAAATTCCTCATGGTATTTCGATTCTTCAGTGACGGTCATACCACAGACTGGGTCTTTCAGTACGTCTGTTGTAGCCTGTGCCATATGGTCCTGGTTATGATTTTTTTGATCTGACATAAATAATTCTCTTATGGAAAAGTGGTTTTATGGCCGAATTTTGGAATAAATCTCGGAGTCTGTTGAGCATAGCTGTCATAGACAGCGCCAAACTGTTTACTCATTTCAGCCTCTTCCTTAATTGCCAAGCGGCTGTACATTAAGAGTAAGATTGGAAACATAATCAGTGTCAGTAAAGTTGGCCATTGCAATAAAAACCCCAGCAAGATCAAGATAAAAGCCACGTATTGGGGGTGACGTATGCGCGCATAGGGTCCGGTTACTGCCAATTGGTGATGACGTTGTGCGTGGTACAACACGTTCCATGCTGATGACAGTAAATAGAAACCATAGCCCAAAAAAATATAACTCGCGATGTGCAGAATGCCAAAATGTGGATCACCCTTTTCACCCAGTAGCGTTGACCATAAGTGACCTGAGTTATGCGACAGCAAATCAAGTTCAGGAAAGCGAGTTTGTAGCCAGCCTGACAACAGGTAAATGGTTAAAGGGAAACCATACATCTCGACAAACAATGCAATGATGAAAGCAGAGAAAGCGCTAAAAGTACGCCAGTCTCGTGCTGTGGCGGGTTTAAAAAAACTGAAGGCAAACATAATGAAAATTGCCGAATTTATGATGACGAGCCACCACAGACCATAGGCCGATTCCGCATGATTCATGAGGGATCTCCTGGTTCGCGCGATTTTTTATTATCTGATGGGTCTGATTTTTTCTGTTGATGGTGATGTCCATGACCACCATGCATAAAAATATGCATGAGTGGACAAGCTAAAAGGAGTAAAAAGGGTAAAAAACCAACGACATGGGCCAAATGCTCGGTTAAGAGAAAATAGGCTGCCACACCACCAAGCACTAATAGACCGATGGCATAACGTGTAGACCAAAAGTTAGGTACTGAATTATGTTCTTGAGGTTGATGGTTCATGGTGCTTCCCTCTCTAATTCATGGGTAATTATTTAGTTGTGGAGGGAGGCATACAGTCCATCATCATTTGCATCATGGATTGCATCATGTCCATGCGTTTTTCCATCATTTGCTGACGGTCAGCCATATTGGCATTCATGCTTTGGCTACCCATCTGTTTCATCATGCTTATACCTCCTTGCATGAGTTTCATGTGCTCAGCCATAAGTTTCTGACGTTCTTGCGGGTTTTTTGCAGCCATCATCTTTTCATGCATGGCTTGCATCGCTTTCATGTGCTGGTCCATTGCAGCCATTTTGTCTGGATTCATCTTGCCAGTAGTTGTCTTGTTAACAGTGACTGTAGATGAAAGGGTATTTTCTGGGTGATGCGTTTTATGCTCTTCGGGATTTTGAGCTAATGCACCTAAAGAGGCAACGGTTATACAAAGTGCGAGTAAAGTTTGGCGGATATAAGTCATGATATTTTCCTTCCATCAGTTGATCAGCCGATACAACCTTTAAATGAATGAAGCAAACAAATAGAGAGAGGTATTTTTCATTTATTTGCTCCACTCATTCTTTTGATGAAGTTGATCGCTGGTTATGCCACCGGTGTTTTACTTAGGTGGTAGCTGGTTATAGTCAATTTTTTTATTTCTATTGAATAATTTTATCACTTGAGTCTATTGATTTTTAAAAATGACAAAAATGTAATTTTGAAGTCATCGCTCTGTTTCTGTCTCTCACTAATAATTGAAATATAAGAGGAGATGATGTGGTCTCATTAAATATAGATTTTATAAAGTCATCTCTAATGAACTAACGAATCAAGAGGAAACGTAAATGAAATTATTTCAAAATAAAATGACTGCTCTACGTAATGTTGTAGTAGCTGCAACGATGATTGTGGCTACTACAACTACGTTCGCTCATGTGAGTTTAGTGAGTGCGATTCCTGCGGAAAATGCATCTGTCCTTAGTCAACCAAAGAACTTGACCCTTAACTTTGGTGCAGAGGTTATGTTGATGAATATTAAGTTACTGGATGCTCAGCGAAGAGATGTTCCTTTAAAATATGAAGTTACTCATGACTTAAAGAAATCCTTTGATGTCGCTCTTCCGAAACTGAAAAAAGGTAAATATACCGTTGTCTGGACAACAATGGGGAAAGATGGCCACAACATGAATGGTGAATATAGTTTCACTATCAAATCAACTAAATAAGAATTGATTACCTTTCAACATGTCAGTGAGGTGCTGGCATGTTGTTCTAGAATGGACAAAAATAATGATTTCTGAATATTGGATGTGGGCCACTTGGTTAACTAAGGTTATTTTATATTTAAGTTTAGCTTTTGTCGTTGGTGGAGCCTTTTGCTATTTTTTACTTAGACAATATCTTGAACTAAAAGAATCGATTCTTAAATATATTACAATTGGCGCTGGATTAGGCCTAATTTCCAGTACCTTGGGATTTTTTATTCTGATTGGTAGTTTTGCCAATACTGGTATTACAGGTATGGTGGACCCCACGTATATTAATATATTGGTTAATACTCCGACGGGGTATATATACGTTCTTCGTTCTATTAGTTTTGCTCTTTTACTTCTTCTCATGGTGGTTAAACTTAACAGGAACAAAGGTCAGTTTTCTATAATTGAAAGTTCAATATTTTGTGTTTTACTTCTCCCGATTATTTTTAGTTTTTCCCAGCTCGGACATGTCGCTAATTTAACCTTACTTGCTCAAATTTTATTATCAATCCATATTCTAGTTATGTCGTTATGGATGGGGTCTTTATATCCGTTATGGAAAACCAGCCGGGAAATAAGTGGTTTACCTTTAAAAGATCGCATGCATGTATTTGGACGTATTGCTGCTTTCATTGTTGGGATATTAATCGCCTGTGGCGCTAGTGTAGCTCTTCTTTTAATTAAAGATTTTAATACCTTAATCAATACTGCATATGGCTATGGTTTCATGGTTAAAATGTTTTTTGTTATAAGTATTCTACTTTTAGCTGCCTTCAACAAATGGTATTTCACCCCGCGTCTTCAACATCCTAAATTCGCTAAACACCTTAGTCATGCCATTTTATTTGAGATGTTATTAGGTCTATCAATTCTATTAACAACAGGCTATATAACCACTGTCGTGGGTATTGAATAAGAGAATTTCAAAATAAGGGAATTGAGGAAATTTAACATTACTGCATTTATCTTTTGTAGCTGAGCAATAAAGTTTCTACTGGACTGTCAACTTACGACAATCAGAACAGTAAAATCGCATCATGAGGCATTATACATAAAGGTAGTCACCGGTTTTTAGCTTATCTTCAACCCATAACGGTCTCATCTATTCAGTTCACTACCATTGATTGAAATAACTAATCTTATAAATTTCAGAGTGATCGTAGATGACAAAAATGTCATTTTAAAGTCACATTAATGTTGGTTAAGTACTTTTACTGTAGTCATTAGAACACTCTTCTTTGGAATACTCTGAAGAAAACTGTAAGGTTGTAAACAGACCAAGTCACAGCGAGTAACTGATTCAGAAAAAGGCTGGTTGTATGGTGAAAGTTTAGAGTTACTGTTCTAATGTTTTAAACAAATGTTTTGTTAAAAAGGAGCAACATATGAAATTTCACATCGCTAATATGACTTGTGGTGGTTGTGCACGCGGCATTACTACCGCAATTAAAGAGCTCGACTCGAATGCCTCACTCGATATTGATTTACAAAACCGTATTGTTGAAATCAACACAACGGTGAGTCAGGATCAAGTCATTGCCACTCTCAGTGAGCGTGGATTTACAGCTGATCCTGCTTAATCTCTGTTAGAGTAACAGTGGGAATTCCTTACCACTTTTACTCTCTCTTATTTTCCTCATCGTACAGATAAAACCTGTACTTGCTTGAAATAAAAGTAATCCCTGAATTCCCCCTAATCTTGGTTCGAGCTGATCTTCGCATATAGAACTCAGCATATCTAAATGATAGAGATCGTATATGAGTACCGAAATGACTGATACGCCACACTACAGTGAAACATTAGAGATTGAGGGGATGACATGTGCTTCTTGTGTAGGCCGTGTGGAAAAAGCTTTAAAATCTGTTGAGGGTGTTGAATCGGCTCATGTAAATCTGGCTACCGAAAAAGCAGTCATTTATGCGCATCAACCACTTGATCGCGCTACTTTAATTAAAGCCGTAGAAAAAGCAGGCTACGAAGTGGAAGCGCTGCAACCAATAGAGCTTACGATTGAGGGTATGTCATGTGCTTCTTGTGTAGGTCGAGTAGAAAAAGCCTTAAAATCTGTTGAGGGTGTGGAATCAGCACATGTAAATCTGGCTACTGAAAAAGCGACTATTCAGGCAAGCTCATCTGTCACTCGTGACTCGTTAATTCAGGCTGTCACCAAAGCAGGGTTTGAAGCAAAGTCAGTTCATCAAACTACGGAAAGCTTTCAAGATAAAAAAAATATTGAATTAGAAAAACTTAAAAAAGATTTAATTTTGTCAGTCTTATTGACTCTACCCGTTTTTATTTTAGAAATGGGATCACACCTGATTCCCGCCTTTCATACGTTTATGATGGATAACATTGGCCAACAAAATAGCTGGTTAATGCAATTTTTCTTGACCACAGTAGCATTAATTTTTCCAGGCCGACGCTTCTTCAAAAAGGGCATCCCAAGTTTATTCCGCTTAGCACCAGACATGAATTCCTTAGTGTCTGTAGGAACATTGGCTGCTTATCTTTACTCAGTGGTTGCCACCTTCTTTCCAAGTGTCCTACCACAAGGCACGGTCAATGTTTATTATGAAGCTGCAGCGGTTATTATTACTTTAATTCTATTAGGTAGATTTTTTGAAGCCAAGGCAAAAGGCCGAACGTCTTTAGCAATTCAACATCTAGTTGGAATGCAGCCTAAAGTTGCCAGAATACAGCTCAATAATCAGATGATAGAAGTTCCGATTGCCGAAGTTCAAACAGGAACGATTGTAGAGATTAGACCAGGCGAGCGTATCCCTGTCGATGGTGAAGTTATTCACGGCCAAAGTTTTATTGATGAATCCATGATTACTGGCGAGCCTATGCCCGTTGAAAAAACGATAGGCTCTACTGTGGTAGGAGGAACAATTAACCAAAGTGGTAGCTTAAATATCAAAGCCACCTCTGTTGGTAGTTCATCAGTGCTTTCTCAAATCATCCGAATGGTTGAACAGGCACAGGGTTCCAAGCTGCCGATTCAGGCATTGGTTGATAAAATTACCATGTGGTTTGTACCTGTAGTAATGGGTCTCTCTCTTTTAACTTTTATTACTTGGTTTATCTTCGGCCCTGAGCCAGCCCTAACGTTTAGCTTAGTTAATGCAGTTGCGGTACTCATTATTGCATGTCCTTGTGCAATGGGACTTGCAACGCCTACATCAATCATGGTGGGAACTGGGCGTGGTGCTGAAATGGGTGTTTTATTCCGTAAAGGGGAAGCTTTGCAGCTGCTCAAAGAAACTAAAGTGGTTGCTGTTGATAAAACAGGGACCCTGACTGAAGGGAAACCAATTTTAACCGATCTGCATGTCTTAGAAGGGTTTGAATACAATGCCGTACTTTCACTTATGGCAGCCGTTGAATCAAAGTCTGAGCATCCTATTGCTCGAGCAATTGTACAAGCCGCTATAGATAAGGAATTAATCCTGTCTCCTGTTGCTGATTTCAAGTCAGTCACGGGCTATGGAATAGAAGCAACGGTGTCTGAACATTTGGTTCATATTGGTGCAGATCGATATATGGAAAAACTAGGTTTGAATCCTAATGTTTTTTCTCAATTTTCGGATCGTTTGGGAGAAGAAGGAAAAACCCCTCTCTATGTTGCGATTGACCAGAAACTTGCTGCCATTATTGCTGTAGCAGATCCAATTAAAGAATCAACATTTGCTGCAATTGAAGCGTTACATCAGTTAGGTTTAAAGGTTGCCATGATTACAGGTGATAACCGTCATACAGCTCAAGCGATTGCAAAAAAACTAGGTATTGATGAGGTTATTGCTGAAGTCTTACCTGAAGGTAAAATAGAGGCCGTTAAAAAATTAAAAAATCAATATGGTAAACTCGCATATGTTGGAGATGGCATTAATGATGCCCCTGCACTTGCAGAAGCAGATATTGGTTTAGCGATAGGTACAGGTACAGACGTAGCTATTGAAGCTGCTGATGTGGTTTTGATGTCTGGCAACCTGAAAGGAGTGCCAAATGCTATCGCTTTAAGCAAAGCGACTATAACCAATATTCGTGAAAATTTATTTTGGGCATTTGTTTACAATGCAGCTCTGATTCCTATTGCAGCAGGTGTACTTTATCCGCAATTTGGACTGCTACTTTCTCCTGTATTTGCTGCTGGTGCAATGGCTCTCTCGTCAATATTTGTACTAGGAAATGCTTTACGATTAAAACGTTTTAAAGCCCCCCTTGCAATTATTTAACCATTTTTTATATACATTTAAAGTTTTGTTGGCTTTACTTTATATATTTGGAAATAGTCTAAGCCATGTTGGCTTTTATTAAATATCATACAGTTGATATTCTAATTATTTGAGAGGGATTAAGATGAAAAGAATTTTATTAATATGCTTTATAGGCATGTCATTTACCTATGCGAATGCTCATTCTGGGGGAACGAACTCACAGGGTTGTCATACCAACAGTAAAACTGGTGATTACCACTGTCATTAATAGGTGCGCACACAGTTTTTTTATTTAAAAGACTGTGCTTTAAAGTTATAAGTAGCGTTTAACTAAAGCTAAAAATGTACAAGAGTAAAAAAGTATCATACTGGGTTACTCTCAACTATTTGATTTTATGTAGCAATGCCTAAGCTAAAAAACAATAAAGATTCATACTAAAGTGATTAAACATGACCTACATACTTTTTTTGAAGTAATAAACTTTCATACTGGAAATGAAGCTTTAGCCTCAGTAAATTAATTTTATATTATTCAGATGGTTGATTTTTATGACTTAAGAAAACTTTTTATAACTTTGGTTATATAGCTATATAAAATTATTACAAAAAATTTACTAAAATTTAATAGGAAATTCACATCAAAGTTGATAATTTCAACTTAAAATAAAATGGGAAAAATAAAGTGAAAAAAAAATCTATTATTTTAGCTAGTTTAGCACTATGTATACCATTCTTGCATGGATGTTCTGTTGACGAAAAAAATATTAACTCAACACTTATTACGCCTGACCGAGGTTCGGTTAGTAGCATTACTAATGAAACGAAAGTGAAAGAATCTTATAAGCAATTTTTCCTTCTTTCAACGGATTTAAAGTTCGATAAAGATTTACATCAGCTAGAAGCGATATGGCTTGGTAAATTAATTCTGCACAATAATTGTTTATCCATTTTAGTAGAAGGGGATAAAGAAACTCTTTATACCTTAGTGGTTCCTAAAAATTATGAAATTATATTTGATAATCAGAAGAATATTATCGGGATTAAAAATATTAAGTCTAAAGAGCAATATAAAATAGGTGAATCATTAACTTTCGGGGGATTAGCTGTAGACAAAGCAAAAATGAACTCAAATAAAAGTATACCGAATTATTGTGAGCCACGACTGGCCCTACCCGGAGATATTAAAAAATGAAAAAAAATGATTTAAAAAGAAAACTATTATTAAGCCTGTTAATTGGTGTTTCTATTACAACAGTAACCAATGCAGCTCCCAATGTGGATTATTTACAAAAAAAATATAATATTTCTTCAGAAGAAGCAAATATGCGAATTGAGTTGCAAAATGATGTAATAGCGCTTTCTGAAAAGCTAAATCAGGCTAATGATTCTGACTATGCAGATATGTATATTCAACATCAGCCTGTGTATAAAATTATAGTTTAATTTGCTGATAATAGTGATCGAAAAGATTTTCTTAAATCTTTAGATCCAAAAATGCAAAGATGGGTACAAATAAAACAAGCAAAAAAATCTAGAAGCATTTACTCACAAGAGTTAGATGATATTAACATGGCTCTTAATCGCTTAAATCTTATCTATACTTCTGTTTATGATTTAGAGTCACAAAAGTTTTTGATTACTGTAGAAAATAAGTCAGATATTAATCTGGTGAAGCAAAGTCTACCTAAAGCTAGAAACGGGGAAGTTACAATTAAAGTTGGTAATATACCTAAGATCCAAGCTGCACCGAGTGGCGTGAGAGCGGGAGATAAGCTTTACGCAGGAAATACTTTATCTTATACGAGTGGAAGTCCAGGATGTACGGCTGGATTTGCTGTAAGTTATATCTCAGGTGGTGTCACTAAAAAAGGAATTCTCACTTCTGGCCACTGCCCAAATGATATGTTGGTCAAGTTCAATGATCATAATGTCTTACTAAGCGGCCCTATTGTTGAAAAACAGCATCGTAGTGACCCTAATGGTGGTGGGGATAACATCAGTGATAAGTATGATTATCAAATTTGGGATGGAACTGGTCTAAACCTCGATAATCAAATAGCCTTTAAAGATCTAAATGGTATTCCGGAGTTCCCAGCTACAGGTATTTTTCGACTAACAGCGATTACAACCTTCTTAAATCAAAAAAAAGGCATGATCGTTTGTAAATCTGGACAGACCACCGGAATTACGTGTGGTGAAATAACGAATGGTAACGCCTCTCATGATGGGGTTGCCGGTTGGATTCAAGTAGCTAATAGTAATCAAGCTAACATTAGTGCTGGTGGAGATAGCGGAGGAGCTTGGTTTCTCTATCCAGGGTCTTCAACTAATGTAACTGGTGTGGGAGTACATACAGCAGGTAATAGTTCTACTAACCCAGAAGATTATGCTATTTACATGCCAATTGATTATATTGATGATCATATTTCATCAGTAAATACCTTAAAACAATGATATAGGTAAATTTAAAAAAAGGTAATTCATGATGTTGTGAATTACCTTTTTTACTGATTAACCAATTTTAGAATTAAGAAATTTATGAATATTAAATCTCATTACTCTATATGATACTTTAATACTTAGTATGTAATTTTATTACTCTCCTACACCTATCAAATGTGGGTTTTTTTTGAGCACCAAAGTATGAAACTTTATTACTCAGTATGATATTTTATTACTTAGTATGAAACTTTATTACTCTCATACACTTGTCAATTCATGAAGAGATTGTTCATATTTCTGTTGAAATTAACAAGAATTTCCATGTTGTTTAAATTAATATTTATTCCTTTTAAACTTTATCAGTCTATTTATGTAAATCTTAGATTAGAATTTGTTTGTTGTAGAGCGTCGGGGAGCCTCGGCAGTGCTGCGTGTTGAAATAGAAAGGAAAATTCATTTTCTGAATGAAGATATCGGGTATGAACTGGTAAAGATACAATCCACGATTCATATTCAATCCCATGACTTTAAAGCGCAAAGCGTGTTGCAGATGCAGCTCTTATTCCGAGGAATTTTACACTGGTATCGCCCGCCGATAGAAACACCAGATCCGGCAGTCAGGACGTAAATAACCATTCCTCCAGTTTAAATAAAAAAACCTGCAGATTCGATGCAGGTTTTTTAGAGATATTCAATCGCGTCTTATTTGGCTTTACGCTCTTTTTCAATCAGGTAATTCACCACCTGAATTACTTTGGCATCATTGCCCTGCACAATATATTTACCATTCACGGTCACCGCTGGTACACCGCTTAACTGATATTGAGCAGTCAAATTTTTTGCCTGAGCAATTTTTGACGAAATCGGGAATGATTTATAAGTCGTGTTAAATTTCTCTTCAGAAATACCATAACGGGTATAGAAC
This sequence comes from Acinetobacter lwoffii, assembly GCF_024129715.1. Lineage (GTDB taxonomy): Bacteria > Pseudomonadota > Gammaproteobacteria > Pseudomonadales > Moraxellaceae > Acinetobacter > Acinetobacter lwoffii_U. The sequence goes on along the minus strand of NZ_JAMXXM010000031.1, from coordinate 9,334 downwards.
TTGGCCAATTGTGCCTGTTCTAAAATTGGACGCTGCTTGTCATGAATATCATGGAATAACTGTAAATGTGCTTTTTGACGCACACCCAGGGCTTCTGAAACATAATAAGCACGTGCAGCCTGTTCCCAAAGCGGGTTCATTGCAGCAGGTGTACGTACAAAACGGATATCTTTGGGTAATTTTTTCAACCAGTCCTGCATATGCGGTTCCAACGTGAAACAGTGACCACAGCCATACCAGAAGAATTCACGTACCTCAATTTTGCCCGGTTTTTCGACTTTAACTGGTTTTGCAACCACCTGATAGTCCTGACCTGCCACAAAATTGGCCATAGCACTACCTGAAAAGGCCAAAACAGATGCGGCAACAGCTCCTAAAAGGAATTTTTTCATTGGGATTATCGTCCTTTAAATCATTATGCTTAGTGTATGGATTCACTATAAATCAATTATGCCGGTTCCGTTTTCATGCTGCGAAATTTTTTGCTATCAAAACCGCTACATTAAAGTATACGACTGATTTTAAGTCAGTTAATATGGCCATTCGGCCGCTATGTGTTTTTAGACAATCACAAAAGTTAAACTTTGAGTAATAAAAACGGTTATAATTTCTACGATTAAAAAGTAGTGGTCAAACCTACAGCAAATATTAACTTCTTACTATTTTCTTCAGTAACAGCCGCGTGGCTATGATAATTGCTGGAATTTACAACATAGAACTGAGCAAAAAATGATTTATGAAAGGTTTATTAAATTAAATAAATTATTTATATAGTTAAAATTCACCTGATAAATCACTTTTTAATTTAAATTACTATTTATAAACTAACTAGAGGATTAGCTGAGATAGCGTTGACTCTTTCAATTGTATAGAGCGCAGAGTTATTAATATTTAATCCTGAAAATTTTAGATAAAATTCTCCTTTTTCAAATTTTTTACTGTGTTTTAAAATTTCTGATTTAAATTTTTTACCTAATATAATTCGTACACTTCTATTTAAATTTGACCATTTAGGATAATTAAATTTTTCTTCATTTTTGATACAATACGTATATAGTTCTTGCATTGTAAACTCTAAAAAATCTTTCCTATTTTGAATCGCTAAATTAATTAAGTTTTCAATAATACTATATATATATTCTTCACTAAGCTTTCTATTTGCATTCAGATCTTGTTCAACTAAAAAAGTTAAGTATTCAGAAATGGTGGTAAAATTATTACTTTTAGCCTTCGCACAAACTTTTATAATTAAGTCTAAGTTTGCATTTTCTATACTAAGTTGCATATTTATTCCTTTCTATGTATAGGAGCATATGTAACCCTAAAGTTTCAAATATTCTTTTGGGATTATTTAAAAATTCAAAAACGGTAAAGAATAAATTAAAAACAATAAATATATTCATCATTCGATTTAAAAAATTAATTAATCTTAGTTACACCATACTAAAAATAACTAATTTTTAGTTTTCCTAGTTATATGTGCTTCATTATAATTTTGAATTAATTCTCTTCACACCCTTTGCTTTTTTCATTGTTAATTATTTCTAAATTTTTCTCTAAGAAACGGAGTCCCCCATCAGCAAAACTACTGGTTGAAAAAACTATAGTAAAAATAACTAAAATAATCTTCATGTACATATTATTGAATCTAATCATATCTTGGACCAAAAAAATCTTTACTTATAATAATGAGTAAATATATACATCAGAATGACAACAAAATTACAAACTTGTAATTTTGTTAAGGTTTGTTCTCAAAAAAATAAATTAATACTATTTTAAAAAAGATAAATCGTTGCTGAAAAAGCTAGATTGCAATCGAGTTAATTAATTATAAATCAAAAACTTATATTGTATAAAATTTGTAACTCTTTGCTTTCTGCACTTATTATTTAATCAACGTTTCACGATTTTCATAAGCTAAACTAAATATAGTCGCCAATTTCAATTGAGTTATTCCCCGGCTTTTAAATACCGATATACCGCTTGGCGACTAATTCCAAATGCCTGGCCTAGTGCCATTTTTGAAGGGTACTTCCCTTCCTTCCAGTCTTGTCGCAAAGCTTCAGCCTGATCAGGTTTCAATTTATGTACCCGGCCTTTGTACTTCCCTTGAGAAGAGGCAAGTTTAATTCCTTCCTTTTGCCGCTCTAAAATGATCTCACGTTCAAACTGTGCAAAAGCACCCATCAGTTGCAGCATCAAATTATCCATCGGGGTGGATTGGGCCGTAAAAGTAATATTTTCTTTTACAAACTGGATGGCAATCCCTCGTTTGACCAGTTTATCCACTTCAGTCACCAAATCTTTTAGGCTTCGCGCAAAACGATCCATGGAATGTACTATCACCCGGTCTCCTTCCCGGACATAATTCAACATTTCCTGAAATTTCGGTCGGTCGGTATTTTTACCTGAAGCACGGTCAACAAAAATCCGGTCGACTTCAATCCCCTCAAGTTGACGCCCAGTATTTTGCTCGACCGAACTCACTCGCACATAACCTACTTTTTGGCCTTTCACTCTTTCTCGCCCCAATTGGATAAAAATGAACAATTTTGTAAATTATAAATCTTTAATATCAAAGTTACATGTTACTTATGATTAAAAATCATTTAAATGGTACATGGTTTTACGAACTTTTAAAGTGTTACTTTAGGGTACAGTTTAAAGTTACATACTTGAATACAGAGTTTGTTCTTATTCATAAAGTAGGCCCCTTCATTTGTTCAGATTAAGCAGTCAAGCTAATCAGAGTCGTGGAACATTGCTCAAAGAGTAGGCGTGGAACATGAGAAATCATAAAAAAAGTCCATTCGAGGGTGAATGGGCTTTTTGCAGTTCTATATCATCCTGATTTTAAAAGATAAAACAATTGAATTTCGTATAAGGTGTATTTTGTTAATTTTAATAAGCCTAATTAATAAACAAAAAAAATCATAGACTAAATTTAACTAAAATTATTAATATCCATATGTTTCCAAAGAAATAAAAAGGTAGAATATTCAATATTCTTAAATAACTATAAATTATGGGGGACTATATGTCTGGTAATTTTCAAGAAGAGTTAAATACGGAGTTTGACTCACTGAAAAAAAATATAGAAAAACCAAATATTCTTTTAGTTGGTGGTACCGGAGTCGGTAAAAGTTCTTTACTAAATTTATGCTTTGGTGAAGATATGGCAACTACTGGAGTTGGTAAACCTATAACACAGCATATAAATAAATTTAAGTCACCAAATATTCCTATTGTTCTCTTTGATAGTAAAGGGTATGAAATTGGTTCTGCACAAGAATCACTGTTTCAAAGAGAAGTTATTGAGCTTTGTAATGAAACACAAAGTTCAATTGAAGATAAGCCTCATTTAGTATGGTACTGCATACAAACAATAGGTTCTCGAATTACAGATTTTGATATTAATACTATTCGGAAAATAGAACTTACAGGTATCCCTATTTCAATAGTTTTAACTAAAGCAGATTTAGTTAGTGAAGAGGATGCCAACTTACTAAAAAATGCAATTCTAAATGAGTTTCCAAAGGTTCAAATCTTTGAAACAACAATTAAAGCAAATTTACATGGAATGGAGTTAGAAAAACTTATTTCATGGAGTACTAGTCAATTACCAAATGCTTTAAAAACTGCTTTTGTTTCTGCTCAAAAAACTAGCCTTAAAGAAAAAAGAGAGCATGTAAAGAATGCCATTATTCAGCATACAACAGTAGCTTTTGCAACTGGATTTGCTCCGATACCAGCTTCTAGTGCACCACTTTTGTTAGCTAATCAATCAAAGTTATTGGCCAGAATACTCTATATATACAATTTAGATCGTGCTGTTGATAGCGTATCAGCAATTATTCAAACAGCAATAGCCTCCTCATTACCAGTAGCTGGAAAATATTTAGTTAGTCAAATTCTAAAGTTTTTCCCTGGCGTTGGAACAGCTGTAGGTGGAACAATTAATGGTTCAGTAGCAGCATCTATTACTTCCGCTTTTGGGTTTGCAGTTTCAGAGGCATGTACAAAAGTAACCGAGTTAGGGTTAGATCATTTTGATGATAGTTCCTTCATGAAAAATTTTGATGATAATTTAATGAAAATTTTTATGGAGTATTTGAAACAGGCGAAGGTAAATAAAAATGACTAATACAAACTATAATATTGCAATTATTGGACAAACAGGTGTTGGAAAAAGTAGCTTAATCAATTATTTATTTGGTTCAGAAGTGGCAAAATCAGGAATTGGTCGCCCAGTTACAACGAATGGTTTTCATGAAATTAATCATAAAATAAAAGATATGTCTGTAAAAATCTATGATTCTTGGGGACTAGAAGTTGGCAAAGAAGAACAGTGGCTGAAAGAACTTAATACTGAGTTAAAAAATAGAGGAATAGATAAACCTGCATCAGATTGGTTTCACTCTATTTTTTATTGTATTGCTGCTGCTGGAGGACGTATACAGGATGCTGACTCTAAAATTGTAAAAAAACTCATAGATGAAAATTATAAAGTTAGTATCGTATTAACAAAAGCAGACTCCCTAACAGAAGAAGAAGAGGCTGAATTTATTAAAGTGATTGCCAATGAACTTGGAAACAACATTGCCATTATTCCTGTATGTAGTGAGCACAAAAAAACACGTGGTGGGGAAATATTTCCATTTGGCAAGGAAAACGTTGAAAAACAATCTTTAATTGATCTTGTAGATTCTTTAGTCTTGCGTATACCAGAACACTGTAAAGAAATAATGTTGGCAGAACTGAGAATATGGGAAAAGCAACAGCATAAAAAAATCGATGATGATCTTGGTTTTTTTGGTTTCTCTGCATCAGAACTACAAAAAGAGCTATCTTCCTCATCCGAAAAAATAATAAAAAAAATTAATGAAATTGGGAATTTATCTGAAAAAAATGCATTACAACAATATAACTTTATTGCTAAACATATAGGAATGCTGATATCTACTGGCTCTGCAAGAAAAGATCTGAAGATAGATGATTACAAAGAGACTGATTTTGATTGGAAAATGATTCCTTTTATTCCTTTTATATTGGTTGCTCTACCTTTTATCGCTCCTTTTACGAGGAAAGACGATGCTAATAAAATGCACAGCGAGTTAAAAGATTTTTCTATTAATACTCAAAATATGATTAATGAAAAAGTAGCTGTTATAAAATTATCTTTAGAAGATATCAAAGTAAAAATATCCAATGAGGTTATTTAACATACTGGTGCTTATACGAAATTCAATTTAAATAATATTGTAATATCAATAAGTTAAGATAAAAGAAAAAGTTAAAAGATCAGCAGAATCCCGGCTTGGAAACAAGTCGGCTTTTTTTTTAAACAGTTCTGATATTTTTTGCCAATTAAATTGATCATTATTTAATCAAATTGAAACTTGGTTCAATGTTCCCGGCCTTGCTAGGGCAAAAAATATCCCCAATTTCTGCGGATAAAAAGGGGACATCTTTTAGCCGATCGTGTACGCATTTGCTCACACCAATCTCGGCCCTATGCTGCTAGGCGACCACACTGTAATTTCCTATGATGGGGACATAGAGAGCAGGATGCTCCAGATAAAAATAACAAGATGAAGAACAAGGAACGTAAGATCCGACAGGAGTTAGATCTAAGCGACAAATACGGAAAAGCCCAACAGGATGTTGGGCTTTTTTATTACCTATAATTTCTCACTAGCAAAGCAACTATATCTGCTTAAAAAAGTAGTTTTAGTGTCTAGAAATCTATTTCCATATGAATTGGAGTATCTTTATTTAATAAGCCTTCTAAGATATCTTCCACTGCAATACCCTCTTCTAATAACTTATTAATGGTAAGGGCAACATTATTATTTACTTCACTATAGCCTACTAGTTTCTTCTCATAACGAATAAAATTACAACATATATATGTGAATTTTCCTTTCTCAGAATTTTCTAATACTTTAAATATGATTGTTCCATTTAAACTAGAAATTTCGATATGATCACTGTAAGTATCAAAATGGGGATGGATAATTCGATAATCTTCACTTTTAAGAGAGTATATTGAACAAGATACTTTAATTAGTTTATTCTTATATTTTTCTTTTGCTTGATTACACTCCTTACAACTGAGAGCTAAATTAAAAGGTTCAAAAAGGAAAGCAGGATAAATAGCTTTAGGAAGGATATGTTCACAATCCCACACTAACCCATGATCTTGTAAATTTTGCTGGCGACAGTAACAGCACTTGTAACGTTGCTCTATCTTATAGTGATTACGAATTTCCTTACGAATTTCAGCTACTAATCCTTCAGTTGTATTCCATACCCTATAGTTTTCACCATCATAATTGTCTATATAAGTTTGAAGTGTTTCTGAAAAATTAACTTTATTCATTAGAGGTCAATACTGATATCTGATTGATTAAATGCTTAACAGGATCATTATGTTTTAATTTAGGAAGAAATTGTTTTAAGTGATCTATAGTCTTAAGGTCATCAACACTTAATGATTTATTCTCGCTAATTTTAGTTAAAATAACCATGATAACTCTAATTAAATACTCATTTCTATTTCCAGGGAAATCAAAAATTTCAGCTAACTGAAAATCAACCGACTTAAAATTAAAAACATTAGATTCTATACATTTAGAATTTCCATCATTTTTTATAGTTATCACATAAGCATTGTCGTCAGGTAAATTAGAAACTATATGCGGTGAATGGGTTGCTATCAAAAAGTGACATCTCTGAAAACCAGAAAATTTATTTTGTAGTAATTCAATATATTGAGATGCCCATAATGGATGTAAACTAATTTCGGGTTCGTCTATAAAAATTAGACTTCCATTTCTTATATGTGCTGCAATAGAGGAAAAGCTGCTTATAAGACATAACTGACCAGAGCTCATATCTTGTATTGGTATTTCTACCAGATCTTCACTACTTTTATAAAAGTAAATATTAGAAACATCTATTAAACTATATGAAATAAGATGATAAAGATAATTTATACTTTTCTTATCTTTAAATAAGTCTAAAAAGAATGTGTGGTTTTCTTGGATATCTTTTTTAAAAATATCTTCATTTATATTAGATTTAGTATTTGAATACCAATTTACAGCCTCATTTATATCATTAAAATTAGAGATTTTTTCAATACCTATACTATTAAACCTAAAGTCATGTAGTCTTTTCAATTTCATATCAATATCTGTTTGAGAATTGACATCTATTTTTATTTTAAAATCAAATTTAAGGAGATCAAATATTGATTTTAAGTCAATATTTTCAGATCTAAGACTAGCTAATAATATTGATAGAATTATAGACTTTTCTTTTTGATTTATATTTTTATTTGTATTATTTGGAAGAAAATAGTTAGAATCACTTTCTTTTAAATGCCCAGGATAGTGATAGCTTAAAGATCTATCATCTTGAATTATAGGAAATTTTATATGAATACTTTCTGATATAGCAATAATATTTATTGCTAAAATAGTATCTAATAAAATAAAACCATGACTTTCTAATCTTGTTTTATGTCGAAACTGTCCATCTGAAATACTAATTTCTTCTCCTTTAAAATTTTTAATTTTTCTTTGACTATTAGATTTTTCATAGCTTAAATAAATATCTGTATCATCACATACAGATAAATTTAAAGATGTACTTATAGATTTTTCTACTAAATTGTTTTTATATTTATTAGATAAATAACTATCTAATAAATCTCTGTAAGAAAATTTACCAAGTTCATTATGTTCTGGCGATATATTTAATATTTTTATTCTTAGTAAATTGTTAATTATCTGACGAAGCAGTTCACTTTTTCCAGTTCCATTTTCACCTAAAATAATCGTATATTTATTATTATTATCAGTTAAGTCTTTTTCTTTCAAAAAATTAAAATTTTTATTATTTAACTTAGCATTAACAATTCTCATTTTATATCCCAAACATTGCTTGAGAATTACTAGATGTATTACGAGACATCTTATTATTTCCTATATTCAATATAGTATGATCGCCATATATATTAAGACCTAATGGTCTAAAATCTAGTTTAAAAATTTCTATACTGCTTTCTGATAAATCTCCAGCCTCACATATAACTGTAGAATCTAAAGATATGCAAAAACCATATGAACTCACCTGTAATTCGATTCTATTTTGACCAAAAACCACAGAGTTTTTTCTAATTAATTCAATATATTTACTTTCATTTTCATTTTCATTTTCAGATGGAACTTGGGCACTAAGCCAAATAAGAGGCTCATTAGAACGAGATCTTCTAATAACCAAAGGAGCCCATCCTTTTTGCGATTGAAATATATGATTGGTATTTATCAAACGATTACTACATATAAAAACTTCATGAAATATAGGAAGATTTTGATAACTAGTATCTATATTCTCTAAATTTTTACTTTCATACATAGTTCATAAGTCCAAATTTTTTAAGATTATACATATATTTCTAAAACTCTAGTATAAGAGGTTTTTATTTAACATAAAATCTCTTATACGAAATTCACATGTTAGAACCCATTTAAAGTGTCTATACGATAAGGCTCTCGTTTTTTTATTTTAAAACTGCTAAAATCCTTATACGCCATTGACGTACTTTAATTCATGTTATTCATAGAAACTAGTATTTTTACCAAGCAAATCAAAGGTCTTGTCACTGATGAAGAATATCGTCAGCTACAGCAAGATCTATTGGTACAGCCTGATAAGGGTGACTTGGTAAAAAATGGTGGTGGAATTCGTAAAGTACGTTGTGCTCAGGGCAATAAGGGGAAAAGTGGTGGTATCCGTGTGATCTATTACTGGGTCACAGAGGATGAGCAGATCTTTTTCCTCATCGCTTATCCTAAATCAGTGAAAGACACTCTAACGGATAAGGAAACTGCAATTCTGCGCCAATTAGTGAAGGAGCAATTTTATGGATAACAACTTATTTGATGACCTGGTTTCTTCAATCAAAGAAGCAGGCGCAATCAAACGTAAAGAAATCCAAGCAAGCCGAACAACAGAGCTTGAATTGCCTGATATTAAAGAAGTACGTGAAAAGACTGGTTTAAGCCAAGTTGAATTTGCAGCACGTCTCCATATCAGCGCAAGAACGCTACAGAACTGGGAACAAGGCCGTCGCTACCCAACAGGACCAGCAGCGACTTTAATTCGTATTCTGGATGCACATCCAAGCGTGATTTAAAGCTAAGACACAGATAATAAAAAACCCCGACAGGATGATCTGACCCCCAAAAGTTAGACAGTAAGTTAGGCAATTTCTAAGGACTGATTTCTGTATTCTACAGGGGTCAGTCCTTTCAATTTAACC
>NZ_JAMXXM010000030.1:0-29859 GCF_024129715.1 Acinetobacter lwoffii | reverse complement strand
TAGATAGACGGAAACGATTTGGTCTAAGAATGAATTTAATTGCTGGAATGGTGAATTGGATGCTCTTAAATTAACTTTCGCAAGAGATCTATTGATCAACTAATTATAGACTTGGTAGAACAAATTCTTCATTTTGAAAATGTTACAAAAGAAAAATGGTTTCAAGAGTGGAATTCAGTAGAGTCTATTTGATTTTTATAAGTTACTAAAATACATAAAAATAGTTTGTCCTTTATTGATTTGTGATGGCTGTAATTTTTTTTATTTCGCAGCATTTTACTAATGCTTATAAATGAGATAATTTGAAGCCAAGTCAGTAAAAGAAAAATATAATATTTTGAGTGAATCATTAAAAAAGAGAACGGATTTAAAAATAGTAGTCTGCTAAAATTTCCTCTTTCTATTTTAGACGAAGTTCAGTCTGTTAAAACGGGCAGAATGACAATAAAAACTCCCATGCAAAACATCCAAACCCAAAAACTGACCCGTGCCACACTCATGTTCCCGCTGGCATTGGTCCTGTTTGAATTCTCCGTCTATATCTGTAATGACCTGATCCAACCAGCCATGCTGTCGATTACCCGTGACTTTGGGGTAAGCAGTTCTTGGGCGCCATCTTCCATGTCCTTTTTCCTGTTGGGTGGGGCATTTGTCGCAGCGATTCTGGGACCTTTGTCCGATCGTCTTGGACGTAAAATGGTACTGCTCGGCGGTGTGGCATTTTTTACCCTTAGCTGTCTGGCTATTTTATTGACACCCAATATCGAAAGTTTCTTATTTCTGCGCTTTTTACAGGGCTTTGGGCTGTCCTTTATTACCGCCGTTGGTTATGCTGCCATTCAGGAAAGCTTTGAAGAACGTGATGCCATCAAAGTCATGGCACTGATGGCCAATGTGTCTTTGCTGGCACCCTTGCTAGGACCAGTGCTGGGTGCCTTTATGATTGATCATATCTCCTGGCATTGGGGTTTTATCGGTATCGCATTTTTGTCATTTCTGAGTTGGTTCGGCCTGAAAGCCAAAATGCCAAACCTGAAAGTCAGTATTCCCAGACAGCCGGTTAGCTATATTCTGGATGACTTTAAACAGGTTCTAAAAAATAAACGCTTTGTGATCATGACTGTAGCTCTGCCTTTGGTAAGTCTGCCCTTGATGTTATGGATTGCCTTGTCACCAGTGATTCTGGTCGAGCAATTTGGATTCAGTAGTGTGCAATATGGTCTGGCGCAGTTTCCGGTCTTGGGTGGCCTGATTGCAGGTAATCTGATTTTGCTGAAAATTATCGATAAAATGCCGCTGGGTAAAACCGTATTATTGGGTCTGCCACTGATGCTGTTGGGTGCCGGTTTATTGATGTTGGGCTTATTGATTCCAGAGTATTTTGTTCATTGTCTGATTATCGGCACCACTTGTATCAGTCTAGGTGAGGGCGTAAGTTTCTCGGTACTATACCGTTTTGCACTGATGTCTTCAGAAGTGTCCAAAGGTACGGTGGCTGCGACGGTTTCTATTATCCTGATGCTCAGCTTTTTTGTGGTAATTGAAGCAGTAAGAATGGCATATGAAGCTTATGATATCTGGGCCTATTGCAGTGCGTCTTTTATCTTGATTGCACTCTGGTTTACTTTGCCACGCATGCAACTCAAACAGTTAATGCTGGAAAGACAAGAGCGTGGGGAGTTTTGATTCCTTATTAAGGAAAATTATAAATTATTGAAATCATATGTTCAGTATTGAATTTCCCTCTCCTTTTAGGAGAGGGCTAGGGTGAGGTTAAGTATTTAATAAGTTCCCTCTCTCTAACTCTCTCCCAAAGGGAGAGAGAATTTTCTTTTGACTGATCTAATTATATTAGGATTCTACAATTAAGCTTCAGCGGGCTGTTCCAGCTTCTTCAGTTTCATATCAAACAGGAATGGACCGAAAGGTAGAATCGAAGCGATTAAACCCATCACAAACGTGCTGAGAGACCATTTCTGTTTTTCACATACCGCAAATAAAACCACCAGAAATAGCACAAACAGTACCCCATGACCCATACCGACATATTTGACCAGAATCGGATTATCCATCATATATTTCACTGGCATCGCGATAAATAACAGCAGCAGGAATGAAATCCCTTCAAGCAAACCGACCAGACGCAAAGTTTTGATGTTCATAATACATATTGATTTAACCGAATTAGTTTTGAGTGTACCGAATATCACCTGAATATTGAATCTTAATAATAAAGATATATTCAATATTTTTAATAAGTTATAACCAAGTGAAGCAGTTGGTTATTTAATCTCGGCACCTAATAATTCATGACGTAATTTTAGTAATTCCGGTAAGGTTTCCAGCAATAAACTGATCTGTTTCAGTACCAAAAGCAGATGTGCTGACTGGTTTTCCTGGGTACTTAAGCGTTGAATTTCTGCCAGTTTATGATCAATGCCGTAGGTATTTAAAGGCTGTTGTTGCAGCAATACCCCAGTTAAGGTTTGCTGACACCAGCGCATTAAATCCAGAATTTGTGTATCACTAACCTGCTCACGGTGACTCCCCAATGCTGCAATATAACTGAGCTGGCTGTGGCTATAGACCAGATAGCGAAAGGCACTTTTAACCAGTTGCGGATCTGGATTCGGTTCGGTACTCAGGCTTGAAATCATGCTGGATAAATCAATCTGTGCATTGTGGGCCAGACGCCGTGCAGTCCGGTAAGCAATACTGTTATCTTTACCGTTTCGATATTGTTCGACCACTGCAGCAAAATAGTCCAGCGTAGCAAGCGATGATTTTTTAATATTGCTGGAAATATTACGAAAATTCCAGTCAGGCCAGATCCAGCTTACTGCCATCCAGGCAATCAGACAGCCTATGACGGTATCAATAATACGCGGTAAAATAATGGCATAACCGGCACCTTTCAGGTTAAAAATCAGGAGTACCATTAAGGTTGCCATGAGAGTGGCCATGGCATATTTTTTGGAACGTAGATAGAAAAAACCGACACCAAAAATTACTGTTAGCAATAACTGACCTTCGACACTTGGCACAAAATACAGAATGGGAACGCCCAGCATGACCCCCAATAATGTTCCGAGCGTCCGCAATTTGAGCCGGCTTTGGGTGGCAAAATAACTGATCTGACAGACAAACAGGCTGGTCAGTAAAATCCAGTAGCCATTTTTCGCAAAGGGCAATAATGAAATGGCATAGCCGACTAGAAACACAATGGCAATCCGCACCGCATGCCGAAAGAGTGCCGATTGCGGACTCAAGTGCGGTTTGAGTTTCAGCCAGAGATCTGTGCTATCGCGAATATCATCATCAAACAGGCTCAGGTCATCAAAATGCTGCTGATAGCGTGGCTTATACAGTGCCTGTTGATCATGCAGGTGTTGTAACTGCTCATGTACACTCAGCAGATTGGCCAGAATAAGCTGTAAATTTTTAACTTCAATATTCTGTGGGTGTTGGGCAATCCAGTCCTGCATCGATTCCTGTAAATGTTTTAATGCCTGTTCATCATCTGCAGACAGATAAAATTTTTCATTGCGCAATACACATTCTGCCAAATGTTGACAGGCAAGGGCTTGCAGACGGATATTTTTTTGAATCCGGAAAATCAGGTCAGTGCGGCTAAAATGCTGTTCGATCTGTTCATAATGCAGATAATTCGCTGTGGCCTGTTCATGAATATCCTGCATCAGAAAATACAGATTCAGCCAGTAAATGGTGTTGCCATTGGCACGCGAAGCTTTGAGTCGGGTCAATAGCGAATCTTTGCTGCGGTTAAAACTCTGAATGACTAAAGTATTTTTAAGTGACAACTCATAGAGCAGGGTTTCAACATTCGGATGCTGGTCCGGATCAAACAGTTTGGCTTTACTTAGCAGTAAATCCGACATGTGCTGCAAGCTTTGTGCGAGATTTTCCTGAACCTGCAAAGTAGGACGCAGCAGAAAAAATAGAATAGACGTCAGGCCGTACCATAGCGCCCCAATGACAAAATAAAGTGGCTGTTCATACCAGTGCTGATATTCGCCCAGGCCGAACATGGTATAGATTGACAGTAAAATGGTGCCAAATGAAATTGTGGCATAACGTTGGCCTAAGGCACCCATTAGAATAAACAGCGCACTCGACAGGGATAGCCACAGTGCAAACCAGAATTTATGCGGAGCAAGAAATTCCAGAATGCTGCTGACACTAAAAAACAGAATGATGACCAGTAACAGGTTGCGCAAACGCAGGCTTAGCCGGTCATCAAAATCAGTCAGTGCCGTGGCAATTGCCCCTAAAGTTACTGGAACGATCAAGAACTCATAACCCAGAAATTTCAGACCGAAAGTAGTACCTAAAAACACCAGCAGGATCTGCAGGCAATAAGTCATCAGCGCACTGGACTGAAAGGGCAGCAGGACAGGTTTTATAATTTTAACAAAAGTAGCAGTCGCAGGTCGGGCAGCATTCACAGGGACAGGATCCGGAAAGTAAAAACGCAAAGTTCTGAATGCAATTTAGACGCCAAAATAAAAGAAAAATCCATGAAAAAAACGAGCATGCTGCCCGTTTTTTTCTATTTAGTCATTGGCATGAAGGTGTTTAGATCACCCCACAGGCAATACGTTCACCGCCGCCACCCAATGGTAATGGGTTATCGGAATAATTGTCGCCACCGGCATGTACCATAATGGCACGACCCTGAACATCAGCCAGTTTCAGGCGTGGTGCAAGCAAGGTGACACGTGCAGTTCCGTCAGCATTGACTTTCAATGCGGGTAAATCACCTAAGTGACCTGTCACTGGTGTACCGTGATGTGGTGCCTGATTTGGATTGTAATGGCTACCTGCAGCCAGTGCTGCGCCCATCTTACCGTCTTTCATAGCAGGAGCACATGAACCATTTTCATGAATATGGAAACCGCGCTCACCCGCAGGAAGCTGTTTCAGATTGGTACGAATAACCAGACCGGCTGGGCTGTCACTGAGTAATACGGTACCAACCTCTTGGCCCACACCTTGAGCAGTTACAGCATTCACAGTCACTGCTCTGACTACTTCATTTGATGGGGAGGTTGATGCACAACCAGTAAAAAGTGCGGCGCTTAACGCGCAAAGTGTCGTAATTTTAAACAATGAAGACATGATTTTGGCATCCTGATCTTTATTCTGTTTTGTGGATTCATTTAAACAGAGCAAGATCAGAAGCTCTATATAGAATCAGTACTTAAATGTTTTGTTTTGTTTAAGTCGATTCTATCTATGCTTTAAGGTGCCTTGGGCGGTGTGTCTTGTGTTTCCGGATCAATCTCATGTGCCATGGTGGCTTTAGGCATCATTAAAGGTTCATTCAGATTACTTTCATGTAACCATTCACGCCAGATTGCAAGCAATACAGCCAGAATCACCGGGCCAATAAACACCCCGACCAGACCAAAACTGGCAATACCACCCAAGACTCCAAACATGATCAGCAGGAAAGGAATCTGGGTTGCGCCAGAAATCACCAATGGGCGAATGACGTTATCGGCAGTACTGACAATACAGACGCCCCAGACCATGACCCCAATGGCTTCAATGGTTTGTCCTTGTGAAAACAGCCATAGCGCCACCGCACTATAGGCGAGAGGTGGGCCAAAGGGAATCAGGGCAAAAATAAAGGTCACAATGGTTAAAACCATCGGATTCGGCACACCTGCAACAAAATAGCTCAGACCAGCCAATAAGGATTGTGCAATTGCGGTCAAACCGACGCCATAGACCACGGCACGTGTAGTCGCAGAAATGGTCGAAAAATAATGATGTACACGTGGACCGACCACCATTTCAAAGGCTTTACGCACCTGATTTAAAATGGTCTGACCATCACGGTAGAAGAAAAACAGCGAAAGTATCGCAAAACATAATTTAAAGATGTTTTTACTAACTTCATTCAACACCACTTTGCCGTAATTCAGATGGCCTTGAATCCAGGTCGATACCGACAATGCAATACTCTGCGGATCAGTGTTAATTTCATTTAAGGTTCGGGTAATTTCCTTGCCGACAATCGGAAGCCCGCGAATAAAATCAGGGACATTCAGGTGACCGGAAAAAACCTGTCGCTGCAATTCAAAATACAGGTTACGACCTTCGTGCTGCAACATGAAAATGGCGAAAATAAACGGCAGCCCAAAGACCAGAATCACGGCCAAGATCATTACGGTTGCGCTTAGTGTCGGTCGATTGCCGCACAGGCGTAATACCGACTGATACAGCGGCCAAGTCATATAGGCAATAATGGCTGCCCAAACTACAGGAATGATGAAATACTTGAGTATATGAAAACTCAAAAAAATCAGGATAAAGAACAATCCAAATAATAAGACTTTTTGTAATGTAGGCGCGTACTGTTGCACTGAATTTAATGACTCATTTTTTAGGTCGTGTTCAGGCATATTAACTGAAAAAAAAGCGATCGAAAATGATAGCTAGCCAAGTAGCGAGATTATTTTCCCAAAGCTATACCGCGATTCAGACGATTGACTCAAAACCACTGACTCGGATCATCAATAATGGCATTCAGTACCGGTTGCCATTGAGCCTGCATTTCCCGGTAGATTTTCTGAGGTTTATCAAAGACTGACAGGCCTTCCATTGCTAAACGGCTATAAGGGGCGCGTTCTGAAATCCAAGCCACTGGCTGCTGGTCGATCTTGTCAAAAAACTGCTGTATGTCCTGATTGCTGGCTGCATTTGCTTTGGTGCGATTGGCCAAAAGTAAAATTTCAACCTTGCCCTTACGGATGCGTTTGATGTCCTGCAAATGTTTGAGAAAACGGCGGGTCGAATCGATATCAAAAAAAGAAGGCTGGATCGGGATGATAATCGCATGTGCTTCACTGATCAGCTGTTCGGCATGATCATCGGTCAAAGCACCTGGTGCATCAATAATCAGGTATTCGATCTGTTTCGGCGCATCACCAATGGACTTGCTATTGCGCCAGTCCAGACTTTGGATCTGCGCTGCCTGTGCCGGACGATGCTTGAGCCATTGCAATGTGGATTTCTGGTTGTCGGCATCGGCCAATGCCACCTTATAACCCTTTTGTGCGAGTGCTGACGCTAAACTAATGGCTGTCATGGTTTTGCCACAACCGCCTTTCTGATTCGCAACTAAAATTGTTTTCATGACTCAAGGTGATTTTATTCTGTTCCGGCCTAGCATATCATTCTTTTCAAGTATGCAAATGGCCGAAGTCCTCAACTTCAGTCGAATGCGATGCTATAAAAATCAGGCAAATTAGGAAGATTGAATGTCCATATGGATGGCCATGCTGATTGGCGCATGTATCGGGGTGGTATTGACCACTATTATTTTAAGTCAGACGCGTAATGGGCGGATCAAGGCCGAATATGAGCAGTATATTGCCGAGCTGGAACTGGAGCATCAGCAGTCCCTCGTTGCCGCGCAAAAACGCAGCGTGAATACTAGTCGTGCCGTCCTCAAAGGAAAAATGGCGGAACAGCTCGCGCCGATCATGCCGGAATTTCAATATCTGCCGAGTGATGCCAAGTTTCTGGGCGATCCGGTGGATTATGTGGTCTTTGATGGCTATACCGATTTTCGTGATGGCGAAGGCGACGCTGAAGATATTGAAGTGGTTTTGATTGACATTAAAAGTGGTGGAGCACGTCTGACCAAAGGCCAGCAAGCCATTGCCCGAGCGATTCAGGAAGGGCGGGTACGTTTTGAAACCATTCGGATTGATTTTCAGGATTGACCAAAATCCAGTGAAGAATAAAAATTATGCAAAAATTACTGATCACTGCGCTGCTGTTTATGCTTGGACTCTGGGTCTGGAATGAGTTTTTTCGTGCCATTCCGCATCTGCAAGAAAAAGGCGTACTTAAAAACTTTAAAGTAGAACCCGTTAAGCGCATTTCCGCGACTTATATTGTGCATGATCACCGTTTCGTAAAACCTGATCGTCGGGTGCTGCATCAGGCCAGCCCTGTGGTGGGGCATTTTAATGATCTGGCCTATCTGAGTAATATTGATGTGCTGTTGCTGACTCAACCGCTGCCCGCTATACAGGCAAAACTGGAGTTTGATGAAGCAAAACGCTGCTATCAGCTCGAAGGACAAACCAATAAAGCGGAGCGTGACTTCGTCAATACGCATGTACAGTATTTTAGTCTGATTGCTGCCACTGAAAAAATTGCCGATCAGATTCGCCGGCTAAAATCGGGGCAGAAAATCACGCTCACTGGTGATCTGGTGACAGTTCATTCAGGCACGACTGGACAAGAATTCCGGGTCGGGACGGGCTCTGAATATCGTGCTCATTGTCAGTTGCTGCAAGTAACCCACCTTCAGCCACACTAAATATAAGATGGTCGTAAATTAGCTTCCTGGTTTACGAACACGTGCTAACAACATACGTTGGCCAATCTTGGGTATACCCTCGGCATCTACATAACTTAAAGTTTCTATTTCAAAACCGGTTTCCAGCAAGGCGGTCTCAATATCCCGATTCAGATGACAGCCATCTGCGACTTTCTTTTGAATGGGAGTGAGTAAATGTTGTAGACGCTGAATATTTAAATTTTGTCGATTCAGAACATGTTCGACCACATGTAAAGTCCCACCCGGTTGTAGCACACGATAAATTTCCTGCAGGCTCTGTTCCAGCTCTGCAATACTACAAAGCGTCCAGGTAGATACAATATTTTCCAGACTATTTTCGGCAAAAGGTAAAGCTTCTGCACTGGCCTGAATATGTTCGACCTGAAAAGCGGCCTGTTGAATTCGTGATTCTGCCAGTTTGAAGATCGTCGGGTTTGGTTCTAGTGCATAGACCTTATCAACCGATTGATAAAAAGGCAGATTCAGGCCGGTACCAAAACCAATTTCCAGTACTTCACCGGAAATATCCAAAAGTAGTTCACGACGCAAGTCCATCAAGGATGGCGTTTGCATCACTTGATTCAGCAGATGCGGAAAGATATGTTGTTGATAAAGTTTATACAGCATTTGAGTTATTTTAATTTGATGGAAATACGTTCTAGCTTAACTGAAAAATAAAATGACAGGCATATATCGAGCTGACTAAATACGTGCAGTTTGTTACCAAGTTCAACTGTTTATTCATTAAAAAATCCGTAAGATCAAGGAAGATATCCTTAAAACGTTTGATCAACTTGATTAGGATTAGATTAAAAATTATGCTCAAATACTTTAAACATTATGCTTTGCTGGCCAGCCTGTTGCTGCCTATTTCGGGCTATAGCTCGGTCGACCACAATATTGCCAAAGGTTTGCCTCCTGTCGTTAAAGGCCAGTCAATTTCGGTCTTGCAGCCCTTTAAAGGTGATTTCCGTATTCTGGGTTCCAAGGTTTATAGTTCTGACCCGCAAGCCAAATTCTCTCCGATTGATTATGCCGTCAGTTGGGGGCTGTTTGCTGAACCTGAAATTGCCCGACATATCACAGTGAATCAATATGACCGTTATTTAAACTGGAAAATGGATCGGGTGCCAGTGCCGGTAGAACAAGCCAAGCAGATGGTGTCCAATATGCATATCATTCCTGCCAATCCTGAAATTGCCAAGGCAATTAAAAAAGTAAAGCGTGGCGATCTGGTGCGTATGCAAGGGGAACTGGTTGAAGTGCGTGACAAAGATCTGGTCTGGAAATCGTCTTTAACTCCGACCGATACGGGTGATGGTGCCTGTGAAGTTTTCCGCGTCAGTTCCATTAAGTGGATTGAAAAAGTCGCTAAGAGCTAAAACAGACATTCTATACACTTCTGAGTTGTATAAAAAACCGCTCCTTTGAGCGGTTTTTTTATCTGCTTAGTACTTACTTCGCAGTTAAAGCCTGACCTTCAAAGGCAATTTCATCCCACCCATTAAGCATAAATTGACGGATATTCTGATGATCAGTTGCCTCTGGCGTCGCCAGTACAGCCGAATAATGTTCGGCAAACAGGCTTAACGTTTGTGCCTGATCCAGACCATTTAATTGTGCAAAAGAAAAGACTTTGGCGCTGCCCTGGTTTTCTGTGGCCGCATTATTCTGCTGGCCATTTTTAAATGCAGTCGGTGTATGCGTATAACGCGATTCGATATAAGTAATCACATCTGCAAATTTTGCTTCGCCTGCTGCCAACTGGGCCAATAAATCCTGTGCCATGCTGTTTTTCCTGTGCCATTCATGAAAATTGGATGCAATAAATATAGCAATTTTCTTGCGAAGTTCCATGGTATTTCATTGATTTTCGGTTCAAGATAACAGTGAAAATTATCCATGATGAATATGAAACTGTGGATAAAATAAACTTGATCGATAAATAGAACAGGAAAAAAATATGGGCTGGCTTTGGGTGGCAATGGGTGGGGCAATCGGTGCCAGTCTGCGTTATGCAGCAGGACTTTGGCTGTTTAAACCACAAATGCAATTTCCCTGGCCTACTTGGTGGATCAATATTTTAGGCTGTTTATGTGCCGGGATTTTTTTTGCCTGTAGCCAAAAATATCCAGCACTCCAACAAGAAGCTCGTCTGTTTTTAATGGTGGGGATTCTCGGTGGCTTTACCACATTTTCCAGTTTCGGTCTGGAAAGCTTTTTGTTATTCAAGCAAGGTGCTATGGGCCTAGCGCTGTTATATGCATTATCCAGCTTAATTGTTGGCATTATTGTTCTGGCGCTGGGCTTTTATTTAACTTCATTTGTGTTGGCACAGAGTTAAAATAAGCGCATAAAAAAGTCAGGAAATTGGAGGTCATTTCCTGACATAAACCACGATTTAAACTTTAAAATCATCGAGAGTTTTCGGTCTTAGCCCCGTTTAAAGCGGCCAAAACGTTTGTTGAAGCTTGCTACACGACCTTCATTACTGGTCTGACGTTGCTCACCCGTATAAAAAGGATGTGATGCACTCGAAATATCTAGTGTTACATAAGGATATGTTTTACCTTGATATTCTTTGGTTTGACTCGAGTTCATCGTGCTGCCAATCACGAAATAGGCATCGGCATTGGTATCATGGAATAACACTTCACGATACTCAGGATGGATATCTGAACGCATATCTAACTTCCTCATGATTCGTGATTAAATGTTATAATATAACATTTGATATTTCAAGTAATCTAGTGTTGCAGCGTGTAAGCCTATCGTCTCAATTTAACTTCGGCTCGGTACCAGTTCTTCAAATACATCACTTAAATCATCATGTACTTTGAGATGAATCAGGTTCCAGTATTGTCCTGAAATTGTCCGGTTCACCATCAAGGTATCAGGAGAGGGCTTAAATACATCCCAATATTTCAACGAAGGTTTTAGTAGCTCCATCCCATCATGATGCGCTGAGTTTTCAGCAAAATCATAGTGAGTGACCAGAGGACGCATAAGCACTTCCAGCCATTGTTCATACAACTCTGTGGGGAATTTTCCAGTTTCAGTCAAGGAATGTAGTGCATCCAGCTGTTGTTCGATTACGGGAATATTCTTCTCACGTGCAGCATGGATCAATTCTCTGAAATGTCCAATTACTTCAGTCGACAGCGTTTTAACGCCACCATAATCATAAACAATCACAGAGCCATCTTCACGAAATGCAAAGTTACCCGGATGTGGGTCACAGTGAAAGCGTTTCAGATAAAAAATTTCCTGACCAATGGCGCGGAAGAGGCGGCGACCTAAAGCATTTCGGGTTTCGAGTGGCCAAGTGCTGGCAGTTTCAATACTTTCACCAAGCTCCTGGCTCAAAGTCAGAATATGACGTGAAGAGTACTCATGAAACACTTTCGGAATTATAATTTTACTATCCAGAGATTCATGGAAGGCACGGGCGATTTCCAGATTCTGGGCTTCAATTTCATAGTTCAACTCATTGTCCAGACTGTGCTGAATTTCTTTAAATAATTGATCTTGAAGTTTACGATCAATCTTTAATACGCCCATCATGCGCAGTGCCAGACGAACTTGCTTCAGGTCGCTTTCGCAGGCTTCATCCACACCAGGATATTGCACCTTGACTACAACTTGCTGGCCATTCGGTAGAGTGGCTTTATGCACCTGACCAATCGAGGCCGCGGCAAATGGCTGTTCATCAAACTGCTGGAAAAGTTGCTGTAAAGGTTTACCCAATTCTTTTTCTACCTGTGCCTGAATTTCTTTAAACGGCATGGGTGGCGCCTGACGCTGTAATTTAGCAATGGCTTTAGCGACTTCGGGCGGGAAAACGTCTTTATATTGAGAGGCGATCTGGCCAACTTTCATGACTGCGCCTTTCATTTCCCCCAAGGTATCCGCAACCTGCACACCAATATCCTGAAATAATTTACTGCGCGCAGTGTTTTTCTGCTCGTCATCGGCAGTTAAATTTTTAATGGAATTGGAGAGGGTTTTACCTGCAATACTTGCGGTCATTCCGGCAAGTTTCATAAAGCGACGACCGGGTGTGCTAGCCGTTTTTGCCATGCGAGATTCCTTGAAGCCAACTATGAATGGATGTATTTGATCATAGGTGACAAAGGTTCAATTGCCTAGATTTAATTGTAGAGGTTGTGTTGTGATTTCCTTCAGCTTCTCCATGTTTAATGCATCATCTTTGATTTGTTAAAAGATTTATCTTTATTGCTTGCGTTTAAACTATAAGAATATGCCGGAATCCGTCATCGTTTTAGATAAGACCGAGTACTAATTCTGAATGTTGTTTTATAGCTAAAAGCTTAGAATAAACAGAGTGTAGTAATGAAGAAAATTCAATGAAAGTCTATCGATATTTTACCGGGAAAGATGATGTACATTTTTGTGCGCGGGTGACCCGTGCCTTAAATGAAGGTTATGAGCTATATGGTTCACCCACCATGACTTTTAATGGTACGGATGTAATTGTGGGGCAGGTGGTGATTAAAGATGTAGTGGATGAATCTGAGATTCCACAAGGATTAAAAAATGCGCTGGATCTTTAATCTCAGCGCATTTTCTAGCTTAAATTAATCAAATAAAAGTGTTTAGTTGTTTAGACTTAAGCGTTTATTATTGCCATATAAACGGCCCAATAAAAGTATACAAGCTACGCTGAGGCCTACAATCAGGCCAACCCAAACACCGGCAGCGCCCATCTCGGTAAAGCGGGATAAATATACTCCAACCGGGAAGGCGATGATCCAGTAAGCCAGCATGGTAATCCACATCGGCCCCTTGGTATCCTGCATGCCGCGCAGACAACCTGCCGCACTGATCTGCCAGGCATCCATCAACTGATAGGCAATGGCAAACAGAATCAGATACACCGCAATTTGGGTCACGATCATATCTGAGGTGTAGAGCGCCACGATTTCATTGCGGAAAACCCAAAGCAGAATCATGGTCAGGATCGCCAGAATAGTGGCAGTAATCAGGCCGAGATATTGCACTTTACGCATGGCTTGCCAGTTCTGTTCACCATAGTAAGTGCCGACCCGAATGGTCAGGGCAATTGCCAGTGACATGGGAATCATGAACAGTTGTGAAGTGACAGAAATAGCAATCTGATGGGCAGCGACAATGGTCTCACCCAAAGGACTCAGCACAATTGCAGCAGTACTGAAAATACTGACCTCAAAAAAAATTGCCAATCCGATTGGAAAGCCAAGCTGTAAGATGCGCTTCATCCATTCCGGGTTGATTTTTTCCCAATGGGTAAAAGGCTGGGTACGTTGATAGGCCTTATTTTTAAAGATATACAACGCGAGGGTGATGACCATTAGCCACTGTAAAATCGCCGTGGCAAACCCACAGCCTGCACTGCCTAGGGCCGGAACAGGGCCAATACCATACATAAAGATATAGTTCAGCGGAACTAGCAAGACCAGCGCCAATAAACTAATCACGGTCACCGGACGCGGATTTCCAATCGCTTCAGAATAGCCGCGTAAGGCCGCATACATGGTTACCGCTGGCATACCAAAACCAATCGCATGCAGAAATAAACCGGCTTTAGGTTGTAAGCTTTCCGGTACACCTAAAAGTGGCAAAGTGGCCGGCAAGAGTTGCAAAATCAAGCCGGCAATTACCCCAAGAATCAGGGCAACCCAAAGCGATTGACGTGCAATGGTGGCAATTTTTTCAGGTGTGCGTGCGCCATTGGCCTCAGCAACCAAAGGCGTCGTGGCAATCATAATGCCACTAAACAGCAGCATCACCGGAATCCAGAGTCCTACTCCGACGGCAATCGCGGCAAGATCGGTAGCAGACAGGTGACCGGCCATAATGGTATCAATCAGACCCAGACCAGCCTGAGAAAATTGGGTCACCAGAATAGGCAGCATCAGATGAAACAGTTTTTTTAATTCAAAACCAAAGGTTGTGACTGGTGAAACATTCGACACAAAAATTACTCATCGTGATCATGTGCTTAAATAGAAGGTTTAGCGTTGTAAAGTGAGAAGCACACCAATAAAAATTACCACGCCGCCTAAAAGACGTTGCCAATTAATCGGCATTTTTTCATTACCCAATAATCCCAGATGATCGACCAGCATCGACATCACCATCTGACCAAAAATAATGAGACCGCTAAGAACCAGAAAGCCAAGTTTGGGCGCTGCATAAATGCTCATGCTAATCGCGTATACACCCACGATGCCCCCGAGCCATAAATACCAGGGAACACTCATCAGTTCCTGTAAACCGGGTTTGGGATTGGACTGAAAAAGTACGATTACGGCGAGCACTATTGTACCAATCAAAAAGGAAAAAAATGCAGCTTGAATAGGAGAATATAAATATTCTTTTAGTTGTGTATTAATTGCGGTCTGGAGTGTCAATAAAACACCGATTGCAAAAACCAAAGGAAGTAAAATAATAAGTTGAGAAGATATTTTCATAATTTTAACTGACTAATTCTATTTAAATTTTTAGGCATATCACACGATCAAATTTAATTTTAGCAGTCTTGCCGCCGAGTCATGTTAAAATTCGGCTATATCTTGTAATCGTTTTTGAGTAGTTCTTTGGCTGAATTGAATCCTGCTGCTGTCCCTTTGTCCTTATATATTCATATGCCTTGGTGTGTGCGCAAATGTCCTTATTGTGACTTCAATTCGCATGCGGTTCCGGATGGTCAATTATCACTGGAATTGGAACAGGAATATTTACGAGCACTGGTGGAAGACTTTAAAACTCAGGTCGATTTTGCCCAAGGCCGGCAGATTCACAGTGTCTTTATTGGTGGGGGGACGCCGTCACTGATTTCTGCCCCAGGCTATCAATGGTTATTTGATCAGCTTAAAGCCATTATTCCCTTTGCTGAAGGCTGTGAAATTACACTGGAAGCCAATCCCGGTACGGTCGAACATGATCCGTTTGCTGGTTATTTGCAGGCCGGCATTAATCGTTTGTCAATTGGGGTGCAGAGTTTTAATACCGAGCATCTCAAGCGTTTGGGACGGATTCATAGCAATGAAGATGCGATTTCTGCCATTGGGCTGGCACGTGAAGCTGGCTTTCAGCGCATTAACGTCGACTTGATGCATGGTTTACCGGAACAGACTTTAGAACAAGCTTTACATGATTTAAAACTGGCGGTAGAACAGGGCGCTACGCATATTTCCTGGTATCAGCTGACGATTGAGCCAAATACGGTATTTTTCCGGACTCAACCGATTTTGCCTGTCGATGAAGTATTGGAAGATATTCAGGAGCAGGGTGAGCTCTACTTAAAAGCGCAGGGTTTTATCAACTATGAAGTTTCGGCTTGGCGTAAAGAACTGCCTTCAGCACATAATCTGAATTACTGGCAGTTTGGTGATTATCTGGCAATTGGCGCCGGAGCACATGGCAAAGTCACTCAGACAGATGGCGTGTATCGGTTCCAGAAAACCCGTTTACCTAAGGACTACTTAGCCAAAGTACCTGCCGAGCATGTGCAGTTTAAGCGGATTGAAGATGCCGACATGCCATTTGAATTTATGATGAATGCGTTACGTTTAAATCACGGCGTGGAAGCCAAGCTCTATGCAGAACGTACTGGCCTGAGTCTGGATCGCTTGAATGAGTTGCTGAGTTCTTTGCGTGACAGAAAATTAATGGTTGATGATCAAGACCGGCTTTCATGTACCGAACAGGGACATATCTTTTTAAATTCGGTATTAGAAGAATTTCTTTAATTATTTAATTTCTCCATTGTTCTAAAAGAAACCCTAATAGGAGTTTATTGGGGTTTTTTATTGCCTTAAATAAAATGCCTAAAGTCTGATTGACGCTTTCTTAAAGAGAAGTTTTCTGAGAATATTCAAAGATTAAATTAAATGAATATTATAATTTCTAGAGGGTGGGCAGGTGGATACATTATGGGCTTTTCAACAGATGGATTTAACCGATACCCGATTCTTTATTTTTGATAGTAAAAGTGATCATCTGGTTTATGAAGATCGGGACTTTAAAGAATATCATTGGGATCAGTCTAAATATAATCGAGTCAGGGAAGGGGATTTCTTTTTATATCGACGACCGCAAAAAGCCTCTGAAATTAAAAATCAATTCTATCTTTATGGTGCAGGCCGTATAGCCAAGATTATTGCACCTACTGCCATTCCTCAAAATCATCAAAAACGCCAAACCAAACCGGTCTTTGCGGAAGTGATTGATGGTATACGTTTTATAGATCCTATTCTGCAGTCCGATTTGGAAGATTTTCAATGGACTTTTAAACCACGCGGAAATACTTGGGCACATTTTTTTCAACAATATGGCATGAATGAGATCACGGCAGATGATTTTTGGCGATTACTTAAATTAGCGGGAAGAGGAGAAAAACAGGACACTTTACTAGATATGCATTTGCGTCAAGAAATCCTTGATTATAGTGTTGAAGATCAATATGCAAGGGTAAAGGTTCGCGGTTCGCCACACCAGAAATTTGCTTTACAAGTTAAACTTAATTATCAATATCAATGTGCGATCTCAGGCATTAAGGCCAAAGCCTTTTTAGTGGCTTCTCATATCGTACCCTGGTCTGAAAATCAGGCACATCGAAAAAATCCGCGTAATGGAATTTGTTTATCTTCTTTATTGGATCAAGCTTTCGATCAGGGATTTATCACGTTGGATGAAGGGCTTAAAGTGTGTATCGCGAATCAGGCCAAGCAAGATGCGAGTTTATACGCCTATTTAAAACCCTATCACGGTAAGCGAATCGACGTACCAAAACGTTTTGCCCCTGATCCGGTATTTTTAGCCTGGCATAGAGCACACCGTTTTTTAGATCAACCCAATGATCTTTAAAAACTAGAGCGGTATGAGAAAATGATAGGCACAAAAAAAGCACTCTAAGAGTGCTTTTTTTCAATATCTTGCTTCTAAATTATAGAGCAACGATATTTACAGCTGTAGGGCCTTTTTGACCTTGAGCTACGCTGAAAGAAACCTTTTGGCCTTCAACTAAAGTTTTGAAACCTGAACCAGTGATTTCGCTGAAGTGAGCAAAAACGTCTGGACCTGATTCTTGTTGAATGAAACCGAAACCTTTAGTTTCGTTGAACCATTTTACTGTACCGTTAACTGTATTAGACATAATATAACCTATTGAATCGTATGAATTTATAGCCAAAATTTCAGATGACTAACTGTAACTTTGAAAAATAAAAAGGATGGAGCTTTTTGATCTGTAATACGAAGGTTTATGACTAAAACTGCGATACTTAAAAGAAGACTAACCAAAACAAGAATTTTTCTAGTTGGGATTATCATACCGCTTATTTTCAGATATACAAGCGTTTTATTTGGCTAATTTATTAGGATGTTGAAAAATATAAAATTAAATTTGTATATTTTCTATCCAGAAAGGTTTTTTAAGTTAAACAAGGGTATCTACATCAATAAAAAGAGCGCCGAAGCGCCCTTTTTAACTCAATTTACAGCTTAGTAGTCAAAGCTAAAGTGTTCTGGTGCCAGTGCCGTCATGGTTTTAGAGGGATTCACCATCGCTTCAGCATGACCTTGAGTACGTGGCAGAATACGTTCAAAGTAGAAATCGGCAGTTTTGATTTTCGCTTTATAGAATTCTGGAACTTCCGTACCGTCATTAGAAGCTAGTTTGGCTGAAGCGACTGCAGCTTGCTGTGCCCAGAAGTAGGCCATCATCACATAACCGGAGAACATTAGGAAATCGACTGACGCAGAAGACACAATGTCACGATCCTTACGTGCAGCCAGCATGATACGCACGGTTAACGCATTCCACTGTGCACATAGCTTGGTCAAATCCCAGGCAAAGCGGCGCATGTATTTATTGCGTGCATGCTGACCGCAGAATTTCAGGATTTCAGCAGTGTAATCACGAATAACTTTACCTTTTGATGTCAACAGCACTTTACGGCCAATCAGATCCAGTGCCTGAACACCTGTTGTGCCTTCATACAGGGTAGAGATACGTGAGTCACGTACGATCTGTTCCATGCCCCATTCTTTGATATAGCCATGTCCACCGAAGACTTGCATACCGTGATTTGATGCCTCATAACCCATTTCGGTCAGGAAGCCTTTCAGGATTGGAGTATAGAACCCAAGATGGTCATCATGCTGTTCAAATGCTGCAGTATCGCCACGCAGCAAAGCATCATTCATGTTGTCGGCAATTTTTGCTGCATGATAAATCATGGCACGGCCACCTTCAGCAATGGCTTTTTGCGTCAATAGCATACGGCGGACATCAGCATGGTGAATGATCGCATCCGCTACTTTTTCCGGATCTTTTTTGCCAGACAGGGCGCGCATTGACATACGCTCTTTGGCATACGGTAAAGCACCCTGGAATGACAATTCAGCATGACAAATACCCTGAATCGCAGTACCAATACGCGCCGTGTTCATAAAGGTGAACATAGCGTGCAAGCCTTTATTCGGTTCGCCAATCAGGTAGCCAGTCGCATTGTCAAAATTCAGTACAGCCGTTGCTGAAGCGCGAATCCCCATTTTGTGTTCAATCGAACCGCAGTTCACTGGATTACGCTCGCCGATCCCGCCATCTGCAGCAGCAATAAATTTCGGTACGATAAACAAAGAAATCCCTTTGGTACCTTGCGGCGCATCTGGAAGGCGTGCCAGTACGATATGTACGATATTTTCAGTCAGGTCGTGCTCACCTGCGGAAATAAAGATTTTGGTGCCTGAAATGGCATAGCTGCCATCTTCTTTCGGCTCTGCTTTGGTCTTAACTTGACCCAAGTCAGTACCACATTGCGGCTCAGTCAGACACATGGTGCCCGCCCAAGTTCCTGCAACTAAGTGAGGCAGATACGTGTTTTTCTGCTCATCGGTACCATATTGCATGATAGTGTTGATACAACCCACACTTAAACCCGGATACATCTGGAATGACCAGTTTGCAGTCCCCATCATTTCCGATTTGATCAGGTTTAAAGACATTGGCAGGTTTTGGCCACCAAATTCTTCAGGATAAGACAGACCTTGCCAGCCACCTTGTACGAACTGGTCGTAAGCTTCTTTAAAGCCTTTCGGTGTTTTTACTTCGCCATTTTCAAAATGACAGCCTTCTTCATCACCGCTTTGATTCAACGGCGACAGTACATTTTCACAGAAATCTGCAGCGCCTTCTAAGATCATATCTACCGTGTCGGCATCGGCATATTCACCATTCGACAAATTCTGGTAGTGCGCAGGGTAGTCAAGCACTTCATTCATAAGGAAGCGAATGTCGTGTAAAGGGGCTTTATATGCTGGCATGCGTTTAATCCTGATTGAAATTAGTTTTGGATTATCTGTATCGATTCTTTGATTATTCACATTCGGGATAAAAAAACATTGATGAATTCAGTGAATAAAAATGTCAGAAAAGCGAATCGATTTTTAAGGCTAATGAATGAAATCATCGAATTTCATCATTAGGTGTTTACATTACAGGAAGATTAAAAACTTGTTATATCAATGGAATTTAATGAGTTAAAAGATGATTGGTCCAGTATATTTTTGTATGAATTGTGCTCGGATTCAGGTCGCAAAATAACTCATTCTAAAATGTCATTAAAACCAATTCATGGTTTTTCAGCTTATAAAAAGTAGTAGGAGGAGAGTAAAGGGTTGCAGTTGCAACCCGAACTGAACTCATTGGAGAGATAGGGGTTTTAAAGAAACTCTTTTAAATCCGGCTTGATACCATTCCAGATGTAAAAAGATTCAATTGCCTGACCGACCAGCATGCCAAAACCTTCAGATGTCGGTACACCGCGTACTTTGGCTTGATCGAGAAAGGAAGAAGGTTTGCCATAGGCCATTTCATAGGCCCGTTTAAACTGTAACGCCTCTGGTAAAACCAAAGCATCACCACTGAGGCTGGCAGAGGTGGCATTAATCACCAAATCAAATTCACCGGCTAAATTGTCTAGTGAAATCGCCTGTAATTCGACTTGCGGTACGGCATTCTGAAGATCAGCGACCAGTTGTTCCGCCCGTGCCAAGGTACGATTGGCGATCACGATTTTTTTCGCACCTGCCTGGGCTAGGGGATAGATTACACCACGCGTGGCACCGCCTGCACCAATAATTAAAATATCTGTATTTTCCAGTGGCCAATCTAGTGCTCGAATTGCTTCAACCAGTCCCTGACCATCGGTATTGTCGCCATGCAGCACACCATTTTCCATCCATAGCGTATTCACGGCTTTGGCAATTTTGGCCCGTTCACTCAGCACCTGACAGTGGGCAAAAGCCTGTTCTTTAAAGGGTACGGTGACATTCATGCCACTACCGCCATTGCTAAAGAATTCCTGAATGTTGGCTACGAAGCCATCCAGTGGCGCCAGACGCTTGGTGTAACTCAGGTCGACACCAGTTTTAGCAGCAAAGGCGTGATGCAATTCTGGAGAACGTGATTGTTCAATCGGGTTACCAATCACGGAAAATTGTTTGCTCATTTCACAATGTCCATGTGCGGAAATGGCCATCAATATACGTGAAAAAGCGCAGAGACTAAAGCCTGCGCGATTTTAAATTGCTGTTAAGTGATCCGGGTTTTAGGAACTGCAAATATCCATAATATGTTCCGCAAACATCAGCGCCATACTGAGAACAACCCCAAACCCAGTCAGGATACTCACCAGAATAGCGGCGCCATCCAGAATCAGGTTGTGACTCAAAATTGCGGTACTCATCGCGCTGATGGCGAGAGCCAGAAAAAGCCAAAAGGCCAACACAGGTAGATTTAATTGAAGATTATGCATTGTTATTCTCACTAGACATCAAATGGAATATGATCGATGTAGCGATAGGGTGCCGCGATCAAATCAGGTATTTCTATGCAGCAGTATAGAGGATATATTTATTAAAACAGCCCTCTATTTGAGGGCCGTTTGTATCATTTCATTGCGTTGGATTTTAATTCTGTTAACCAGTTATGTGGTTTCAGGTAGTAATCTGTTAAACGTTTTTCCGGTGAGCCCTCATCCCATTCAGGGCGATATGACCATCCGGTAAGCGGGGGCAGGCTGACCAGAATCGATTCAATCCGGCCACCAGTCTGCAAGCCAAACAGGGTGCCGCGGTCATAAACCAGATTGTATTCCACATAACGGCCGCGACGGTATAACTGAAACTCGCGTTGTGCTTCGGTATAAGGCTTATCCTGATTGCGCTGGAAAATCGGCAGAATGGCTTCTAGATATCCATTGCCTACAGCCTGCATATACTGGAAACAGGTTTCAAAATCCCATTGATTCAGGTCGTCAAAAAACAAGCCGCCAACGCCACGCTGTTCATCACGATGTTTCAGATAAAAATAATCATCACACCATTGTTTATGTTCAGGATAAACCTCTTCGCCGAATGGCGCACATAGATCATGCGCCGTTTGATGCCAAGACAGTACATCTTCATCATTCGGATAAAACGGGGTCAGGTCAAAACCGCCACCAAACCACCAGATCGGATCCTGGCCTTCTTTTTCTGCGACAAATAAACGCACGTTGGCATGCGAAGTCGGTACATTCGGGTTTTTGGGATGAATCACCAGTGATACACCCATCGCTTGCGCTTTGGCACCGGCAATATTGGGATGGCGTTCAGTCGCAGAAGCAGGCAGTTTTGAAATGTTGATGTGGGAGAACATCACCCCGCCTTTTTCAATCACCGTACCATTTTGCAAAACACGTGAACGGCCACCACCACCTTCTGGACGCTCCCAGTCATCGATGATAAATTCGGCCGTACCGCCGCCAGCACGTTCCTGCTGTTCTAATGCTGCACAAATCCGTGCCTGCAAGTCGAGGAGAAATTCACGAACGTGTTGAATATCCGTAGATGTAGGATGCTGCATCAGAGCCCTCGTAGGGAAATAAAAAACTAACGACATCAAAGCATAAAATCAGTCAAAGATTAAGGTCTAATTTGGTGATGCAATTCATCAGCCCAGACATTACATTCCACTATTCATAAGCAGAATGCATCATTAAATCCGACTAAATGGCTAGGTTGAATTCTTTTTTTAAGCTCAGCACAATAACTCACAAGCGCTCATTGGCTTGAGCATTTCTCGACGGTAATAGGTGGGTCTCATGTCGGTACAGGTCAATTCCCTGATTCAAAAATACAATGTTCCCGGGCCACGCTATACCAGTTATCCCACTGTTCCGTATTGGGAAGAGCAGAATTTCTCGCTGGAACAATGGAAGCAAACGCTAAAAAAGTCTTTTGATGAATCCAATCAAAGCGAAGGCATTAGCTTGTATATCCACCTGCCATTTTGCGAAAGCCTGTGTACCTTCTGCGGGTGTCATAAGCGCGTGACCAAACGCCATGAAGTCGAACAACCTTATATTCAGGCACTGCTGAAAGAATGGGATCTATATTGCGAGTTATTACAAGAAAAGCCCATCATTAAAGAGATTCATTTTGGTGGAGGAACGCCGACCTTTTTTTCAATGGCACATCTGGCTCAACTAATTCAAGGCATTCTGGCCAAAGCAGACGTAGCGCCTGAGTATGAATTCAGTTTCGAAGGTCATCCCAATAATACTACGCGTGAACATTTGCAGGGATTGTATGACCTGGGTTTTCGTCGGGTCAGTTATGGTGTGCAGGATTATAACGAAACCGTGCAAAAGGCGATTCACCGGATTCAGCCTTATGAAAATGTTAAACAGGTGACCGAATGGGCGCGAGAAATTGGCTATGAATCGATTTCCCATGATCTGGTCTTTGGTCTGCCATTTCAGAGTCTGGATGATGTTTTAAATACTATTGAACAAACCAATTCGCTCTTGCCGGACCGTCTGGCTTTATATAGCTATGCACATGTGCCCTGGATTAAAGGTAATGGTCAGCGCGGTTTTAAAGATGCCGATGTGCCCAAAGATGCGATCAAACGGGAATGCTATGAAGCGGGTAAAAAGAAACTTCTGGCACATGGCTATCATGAAATCGGTATGGATCATTTTGCCTTAGAGAAAGATGCGATGTACCAGTCCTTTCAAGCGGGAACATTGCACCGCAACTTTATGGGATACACAGCCTCTAAAACCCAGGTGATGATTGGGCTAGGCATTTCTTCAATCAGTGATAGCTGGTACAGCTTTGCGCAGAATGTGAAAACCATTGAAGAATATTATGAATGCCTGGCGCGCAATGAAATTCCGGTATTTAAAGGGCATGTCTTAAATCAGGAAGATCTGATTATTCGGCAACATATTCTAAATCTGATGTGCAGCTTTAGCACATCATGGGGAAATCCCGAATTACGTTTCCCTGAAATTGATGAAGTTTTGGAACAGCTTGAGGAAATGGAACAGGATGGTTTGATTCAATTTTCAGACTCGTCAGTCACGATACTGGAGAAAGGGAAACCATTTGTACGCAATATTTGTATGGCTTTTGATTTACGTTTAAAGCAGCGGGTGCCAGAGAACCGGATTTTTTCCATGACGATTTAATCTTCCCCTAACTCCATTTTTAAGAAAAAGAGGGAAAGCCTCCCTGAGCAAGACTTAAGTATGGCTTTAAGTCGAAGCGCAAGAAAGGGAGGTTTGGAGGGATTAAGTTAAAATAAGGTGGGACGGGGGTTAAAAATATTAAAAATCATCCTTTTTATAAAGATGTGCCATGCGTTCGTGCTTGGTCTTGAGATATTGTTCATTAAAAGGGTTTAAACCCACAGTCAAAGGCACACGATCGATCACATTAATCCCCTGGGCTTTTAAAGCCTCAATTTTGGAAGGATTATTGGTCACGAGACGTACTGCTTTCACCTGTAAATGATCCAGCATGATGCTGCACATATCATACTGACGTGCATCTGCTGGCAGGTTCAGCATTAAATTGGCATCTACGGTGTCATGTCCCTGATCTTGCAGGGCATAAGCGCGAATTTTATTGGTCAGGCCAATGCCACGACCTTCCTGACGCAAATACAGAATGACCCCGCGGCCTAATTCATTGATCAGTTTTAAAGTCGCTTGCAATTGCGGGCCACAGTCGCATTTGAGTGAAGCAAAGGCGTCACCGGTTAAACATTCAGAATGTACACGCACCACCACCGGCTCATCTGATACTTCTTCAAGTCCTTTGGAAAGTGCGACATGTTCTTCGCCAGTCTTAGGGTCTTGAAATACAGTAATTTTAAATTCACCGTGAGCGGTAGGTAATCTTGACGTTGCGACAAATTCGATTGGCACAGCTGAACCCGTTAAATCCTGAAATTGGCTAAAGTATAGCGTAATGCTTGAACATTGGTAGAATTGCAAAGTCGAAATTCTGCAATAGATTTTCTTTTTTGTAGAAAGCGAACGATAATAGTTGATAAATAGTAAGATTATTCAGGATAATCGTAGGCTGCAATTTTTCACCCCGACGAGATCATTGTTTAATATTGCATCGCTAGAAGCGTAGCTGAATTGAAGCTGCTACAATTCAGCTATATGATCGGGTACTCCCCATTGACCTAGCTTTAGATTTGCCAGGCTTTAGAAGGCTTTGCCATAATATGCTGTATACAGAAATCCCAACTCAACGCCCTGTAACACCGTTGCTTGATGCGATCAATCATCCTGAGCAACTGCGTGCACTCGAGCAAAGCCAGCTGGAACAAGTGGCGGATGAGTTACGTCAATTCATTTTGTATGCTGCCGGGCAAAGTGGCGGACATTTTGGTGCCAACCTCGGTGTAATTGAGCTCACCGTGGCCTTACACTATTGCTTTAATACGCCACATGATCGCCTGATCTGGGATGTAGGTCATCAGGCCTATCCGCATAAAGTGTTGACTGGTCGTCGTGAACAGCTCACCACCATTCGTGCCAAAGACGGTCTGGCAGCGTTCCCGGCTCGTGAAGAATCTGAGTTTGATACTTTTGGGGTAGGGCATTCTTCGACGGCAATTTCTGCTGGCCTAGGTATGGCGCTTGCACGTCGTTATCAGAATAATCCGTGTGAAGTTGTGTCAATTATTGGCGATGGCGCCATGACGGCAGGTATGGCTTTTGAAGCCTTGAATGATGCCGTGGCACACAGTGCTGATCTGATGGTGGTGCTGAACGACAATGATATGTCGATTTCTTGCAGTACCGGTGGTTTTGCCAAACATCTGGCTGCCATTTGGGAGCGCGGTGAGTTCGTTAATGTTACCGAGCAGGGTGAGGCATATGTACAGCCACATCCAGAATGGTTGTATAACTCGCGTTTGCACAGTGCAGCGACCGATGCTGCAGATAACTTATTCCAAGCCATTGGCTTTGACTATTTTGGCCCGTACGATGGTCATGATGTCAAACAGCTGGTGCATGTCTTTAATGCGCTGAAAAAGCGTAAAGGCCCACGCCTGATTCATATCTATACTAAAAAAGGCAAAGGCTTTGCTCCGGCAGAATCGGATCAAATCAAATATCACGCGATTAGCAAAATCAACGCCGTTGCCGCCAGCAATACTGCACCGAAATATTCGGATGTATTTGGACAATGGCTTTGTGATGAAGCGGCACAAGATGCCCGTTTGCTCGCAATCACACCTGCGATGTGCGAAGGCTCAGGCATGGTCAAATTTGCCAAAGAATATCCAGAACGTTTCTTTGATGTCGCGATTGCCGAACAGCATGCAGTTACCTTGGCTGCCGGTATGGCTTGTGAAGGCTTGAAGCCGGTGGTTGCAATTTACTCGACTTTCCTGCAACGCGGTTATGATCAACTGGTACATGACGTGGCTTTGCAGAATCTGGATGTTACTTTCGGTATTGATCGTGCTGGTCTGGTCGGTGAAGATGGCCCGACCCATGCCGGTGCTTATGACTATGCCTATATGCGTACTATCCCGAATATCGTGATCATGGCGCCGAAAGACGAAAATGAATGTCGTCAAATGTTGCATACTGCGTATTTATATCCAGGACCGGCAGCGGTACGTTATCCGCGTGGCAATGGACTGGGCGTCGAGATTCAGCAAAAGATGGTTGAGATTCCGATCGGTCAGGCGGAAATCGTAGCCAGTTTTAATGGGCAGTATGACGAATATATTTCTGTACTGGCATTTGGTAGCCGGGTACAGGCTGCAGTCGACGCTGCTGAAGCATTTGCCGTGAAACATGAGATTGGCGTGCGTGTGGTTAACATGCGTTTTGTCAAACCACTGGATACTCAAATGCTCGATGATCTCGCTTTAAGCACCAGTCTGTTTGTCACGGTGGAAGAACATGCAGTGATGGGCGGTGCAGGTAGTGCCGTGAATGAATATCTGGCAGAAGCACAGATTGTCAAACCGATGTTGAATCTGGGTCTGGATGATACGTTTATGGCGCAAGCGACTCATGCACAGATGTTGCAACAAGCGGGTTTGGATGCGCAAGGCATTGAAAAATCGATCAATCAGGCTTGGTCCAGCCTGGGGCAAAGCGTCTTGTCATAATATCTTAAAAATTTTAGACACATTTTTCCCCAAAAAGCCCTGATATTTGCTAAGATATCGGGGCTTTTATGCATTATTCTTTATCAGTGTCTTCAAATTTGTAGTGGGTGTTCAATGGAACCTATGGTGGTGATGGCTGCGCGTGCGGCTCAGTTAGTTGGTCAAGAGCTTTTAAAAGCGCATCAGAATCGTCATAAACTCGATCTACAAGTCGAAGAAAAAGGAATTGATGGTCCGGTAACGCGTGTAGATCGTTATTTGGAACAGTTGACCATCGATACCCTACGTAAAAGTTATAAAAATCACAGTTTCCTTGGTGAAGAGTTTGGCTATCAGGAAGGTAAAGGTCATGACGCCGATTGGTGTTGGGTGATCGATCCGCTAGATGGTACTTTAAACTTCATTAACGGTTTCCCGCATTTCTGTATCTCTATCGCAGTTCAGCACAAAGGCATTACTCAACACGGGGTGATTTATGACCCGGTGAAAGATGAGCTATTCTCTGCCAGTCGTGGTCGTGGTGCCATGATGAACCAGCGCCGTATTCGTGTGAATGTAAAAGACAGCCTGGAAAATACCTTTATGGCTGTTGGTCACGCTTATCGTGCCAAGCGTAATGGCGAAGTTGTGTCTTATGCCAAGAATCATTTTCAAACCCTGTTAAACGTAACTGAAGCTGGCGCGCAATATCGTCGTTCAGGTTCTGCAGCATTGGATTTAGCCTATGTTGCTGCAGGTCGTTTCGATGGTTATTTCGAACTTGGTTTAAAGCCTTGGGATATCGCAGCTGGCGAATTGATCGTGAAAGAAGCAGGCGGTACTGTAGTTGATGCACGTGGTGGTAGCGACTCTATGGAAAATGGTCAAGTTTTGGCTTGTTCAATGAAAATGCTTAAGCCTTTAATGCAAGCAGTTGTTCCTGCTTGGGGCGAAGCAGCAAAATAATCGGGTTTAGATGAATCAGATCTAATATTGAGAAAAGGCGTCCTTCGGGATGCCTTTTTTATGCATGGGAATCTAGGTCACCAGTTACTGATATAAAGTTGTTGATCTTTGCTTGAATACTGGAAATATCAGGTGAATTGGCGAAAAGTAACTTTTTATACCGACTGTTACATTTTTTATTGTATTTTAAGTATTAGAAATATATAGATAAATTATGAAAGAGGAAAATTAGTTTTAAAACTTAATGACATTGTGGAATATTCTGCTATAATTCCGCCACGCACTTAATTTCTGTTCTTTACCTGAACACTATCTTCTAATCATTGTATGCGCGTGCTGTCCATAGAGAGGACATATCCTTCGCGCCCCAATCGCTTAAGCGATTCCTTCAGGTTTGCGGCCGTAATCATGCGTGCGTTATATCCACATCGTCGTTACTCGGATCGCTGCTGAATCCTAATATTTTCAGCATTATTTGCTGTGCCGCTTTTTGCCGATGTCCATAATTGTTATTTATTAAATGGAGCACCCACTTCAGGGTGAATACTCTCTATGAGCAAAACTTTTGCTGATTTTTCCCTCGACGAATCTCTAACCCAGGCTCTCGACGCTTTAGGCTTTACTACTCCTACTCCTGTACAAGAACAAGCGATTCCAGCTGCGCTTGAAGGCAAAGACCTTCTTGTGTCAAGCCAAACAGGTTCTGGTAAAACTGCTGCATTCTTACTGCCTACGTTAAATGCGTTGGCAAACCAAGATACATTAGTACCGTTTAAAGACCGTATGAAAGCGGTTACTCAACCAAATATTTTGGTGATTTCACCAACTCGTGAATTGGCACAACAGGTATGTCAAGACGCGATTGCATTTGTACGTCACATGAAAGGCGTGCGTATTGCGGCAATCATGGGCGGTATGCCTTTTGGTAAGCAAATTCAACAGTTAAAAGGCGCGCAAGTTGTTGTTGCAACTCCAGGTCGTCTACTTGACTTGGTGAATCGTCGTCAAATCAAATTGGATAAAGTTGACGCATTAATCGTCGATGAAGCTGACCGTATGCTTGACCTGGGTTTCTCTGAAGACTTAGAAGCAATTGGTGAGTTGGCTGCAAACCGCAAACAAACTCTTATGTTCTCTGCGACTTTTGCACCACGTATCATTACACTTGCAGAACGCATGATGAATGACCCAATGCGTATTTCGATCGAAACTGGTCACTCTACAAATACTGATATTACTCAGACTTTGCATTGGACTGACGGTTTCGAGCACAAGAAAAAACTTCTTACTCACTGGTTAAACGAAGAAGACGTTGATCAAGCAGTTGTATTTGCGTCAACTCAAGAAGACACAGATATGTTGGCTGAAGAACTTGCTGAAGCAGGTCTATCAGTTGTAGCACTTCACGGTGCTATGCCACAAACTGTTCGTAACCGTCGTTTACGCAGCATCCGTGAAGGTCGTGCGAAGATTCTGGTTGCAACTGACGTTGCAGCGCGTGGTCTTGATGTACCAACTATTTCACACGTCATCAACTTCGGTCTTCCAATGAAGAACGAAGACTATGTACACCGTATCGGTCGTACAGG
The DNA here is from genome assembly GCF_024129715.1 of Acinetobacter lwoffii. Classification (GTDB taxonomy): domain Bacteria; phylum Pseudomonadota; class Gammaproteobacteria; order Pseudomonadales; family Moraxellaceae; genus Acinetobacter; species Acinetobacter lwoffii_U. The sequence goes on along the minus strand of NZ_JAMXXM010000030.1, from coordinate 455 downwards.
TCGTGCGGGTCGTACTGGTAAAGCAATTACTTTGGCGACTTACCGTGAACGCGGTAAAATCCGTGCTTTGGAAGACTTCCTTGATGCGCGTCTAAACGTATCTGAAATTGAAGGTCTTGAGCCATCTCCACCTCCTGCACGTGGTAGCCGTGATGGCGCTGGTCGCGGTCGTGGCCGTGATGGCGGTCGTCGTGATGGCGGTCGTGGTGGTTTCGGTGGCGGTCGTCGTTTTGAAGGCGAAAGCAACTTCAAACGTCGTGAAGGCGGTGATGATCGTCCACGTCGTAGCTTCGATGACAAACCTCGTGGCGAACGTCCAGCATTTGGCGAAGATCGTCCACGTCGTGACTTTGGTGATCGTCCTGCTCCACGTCGTGAAGGCGGTTTCGGTGATCGTCCACAACGTTCGTTTGATGACCGTCCAAAGCGTGACTTCGGTGATCGTCCAGCTCCAC